>NZ_CFAHBC010000033.1:0-29268 GCF_983179755.1 Brotaphodocola sp.
TTGCAAGTAGTATCTGTTTCGGCAGTATGAAAGCATACTCGATGAAGTAGGAATGAAACATAAAAGTTTATAACTTTTTATAAGTTTTCAGTAACGGCGGTACGACATGTTGAAGGAAGACAAGAAAAAACTCGTCAAAAAGACTTCTGGAAAGTTTCTCAGAATTATTTTTGGACGAACGACGTTTGTGATTCTCTCTCTGATTGTGCAGATCATGGTTCTGTGCCTGACGTTTGAGTGGCTGAAAAATCAGGCGTTTTATTTCTACGGAGGATTCACGATCCTGAGTGCGGTTGTCGTGATCTATATTTTAAATAAGAATGAAAATCCGTCCTATCAGATGTCGTGGATCATTCCGGTTCTCGTCTTCCCGGTTTTTGGAGTTATGTTTTATCTGTTTATTGAGACACAGCCGGGAACAAAGGCGATCGCGAAGCGCCTTCAGAAACTTCAGCTTGATACGAAGCCGTGGCTTAAGCAGGACCCGGCGGTCATGCATCAGCTCTATGAAGAAAGCCGTGGGGTTACCGGACTTGCGGTCTATATGAATCATTACGGTGGGTATCCGGTTGTGAAAAATACCCATGTCAAGTATTTTCCACTCGGGGATGACATGTATCCGGTACTTCTCAGAGAACTTCGGAAGGCAAAGCGATATATCTTCATGGAATTCTTCATCATTGACCGGGGGGAAATGTGGGGAGAGATCCTGAAAGTGCTTGAGGAAAAAGCAAAATCCGGCGTCGAGGTTCGTGTGATGTACGATGGAATGTGCTGTCTGGCACTCCTTCCATATCGCTATCCGGCACAGCTTGAGAAGAAGGGAATCCGATGCAAGATGTTTTCGCCGGTTCGCCCGGTGCTTTCTTCCTATCAGAACAACCGGGATCATCGAAAAGTCGTTGTGATCGATGGACTCACGGCGTTCACCGGAGGGGTGAATCTCGCAGATGAGTATATCAACCGGAAAGTGCGGTTTGGACACTGGAAGGATACAGCGATTATGCTCAAAGGGGATGCCGTGCAGAGTTTTCTGATGATGTTTCTTCAGATGTGGAATGTGACGGAGCGCACCGAAGAACATTATGAGAGGTATCTGCCGAAACGCTCCCACAACTGGCCGAAAGATCTCGACCGGAGTGGGTATGTGATGGCATTTGGGGACAGTCCTCTCGATCAGGAGACGGTTGGACAGCATGTTTACATGGATATTCTCAATGAGGCGCGCTACTATGTCCATATTATGACACCGTATCTGATTCTCGACAGCGATATGATCACAGCGCTGACGTTTGCGGCAAAGCGGGGAATCGAGACGACGATCATCATGCCTCACATTCCGGATAAAATCTATGCGTATCTGCTTGCGCGCTCTTATTATGAAGAGCTGATCCGCGCCGGTGTGCGGATTTATGAGTATACGCCGGGATTTGTGCATGCAAAGGTCTTTACGAGCGATGATGAGAAGGCAGTGGTGGGATCAGTCAATCTCGATTACCGGAGCCTTCATCTTCATTTTGAGTGTGCGACTTATATTTATCGAAATCCGGCTGTCGGACAGGCAGAGCAGGATTTTCAGGAGACTCTGAAAAAGTGCCAGAAAATCACGCTGGAGGACTGTCGGGATTTCCCGTTTGCAAAGAAAGCAGTCGGAAAAGCTCTGCGAATCTTTGCACCGCTGATGTAATAAAAGATGAGAAAAAAATGAAAAATCTGCGTCAGATCTTATCTCAGAACATGGTTGCTGAGTTAAGAACTGGCGCAGATTTTATTTTTCTCTATTTTTAATAATGACGCACTTCCGCAGTCCCCCTAATTTTTGCAATCACAGGTTCTGCCTTTTCGGAAGTGAAGTATCGATAAGTCGTCTCCGGAACGAGAGCGCGGAGCGCCTCAAAATCTCCTTCCTTGATCTTGGTGCGGACATCAGAAGCACTGATTGCACCGTCGTTGCCTGTCTTTCTCGGAATGATCGTGCAGATGAGACCGGCTGATTCAAGTTCTTCTTTCATCACCTGATTATAGATTCCGGTAACCTGGCTGAATGGCTCCTCACCGACAAAACGATCAGTGATGCCGAGTGCCGAAGCAATTCTTGTAAAGATCTCGATATCCAGCCTTGCATGGGAGCGGATGACGGTATCTGAATCCTTCAAAAAATAGGACGGGAACGTCGCATTTGAGATCATATAGGGACCAGTGCGATGGAAAATCAGGTTTTTGAAGACGGCAGATCCTTCTTTCACAAGCTGTTCACGAACGGCGAGTGGAACGAGAGAGACATCCTCTGAGACGACAAATACATGAAGAAGCTCCGTGTGAGAAGATGCCTGCTCAATCAGATACTGATGTCCGAGCGTGAACGGATTTGCGTTCATAATTACAGCTCCGATGTGACCGTTTGCCTCCGGACTTGTGTTTCGCGTGATCTGGGGCAGAGCTTCCTCGGTCTCGCGCTGAAGATTTTTTAGATAATTTTCAAATCCGGTGCGACGATTTTCCATAAAAACAAGTTTGCCCTCGACGCGCGCAATCTCATAAAATCCGAGATCACGGAAAAAACGAGCGGTTGTGATCTTGGTATAAAGAAAGAGATCCGTGCATCCGCGGGAAAACTGGTAATCCATTAAAGCTGTGACGACCTGATTCATCAGTCCCTCGCCCTGATGATCGGAAGAAACCGCCATACAGCGAAGTGTATTGGAAAAGCAGGAGCCGGTTGCGACGAGATTGTAGTCCTCATCAAACAGACCGATGCTGTAATCTAAGTTTTTATCGCGCTCAATGCCCTCTTTTTCGAGAAGTGCGTCCATCTGACGGCAGGCACGGCGATCAGACGGAGTGATTTGGCTGATGGTATATTCAGACATAAAAAATCCCCCTTTGTTTGTAATCAACAAGAAATCAATAAGAATATTATAGCGGATTGCGGGGAAAAATGCGAATAGAAGATTTCTTATGTTTCCTATTTATCTTGGGTTATGGAGGGGAAGAGCGCATGGAAGACGAGCTGGAAGTTAAATGGAATGAAGAAAATAATGGAGAAAATGCGGAAAACGGATCAGGGGAAGAAAATTCCCAAAAACGAGATTTTCAAAAACAAGAGTTGAGCGAACAAGATCAGAATAAGGTGAATCAGAGTCAAAACGGGAGCGGGCAGAGTCGGCAAAACGGATCGCAGAATCAAGGACAGGATCAAGCTCCGGAGGCATACGGAGAGCTGACGCTCGACGAGAACAGCAAAAAGCGGAGAATCCAGCTTCTCTCGATCATCGGGGAGGTGGAAGGACACGAAAATCTCTCGGGAAATGCGAAGACGACGAAATACGATTATGTGCTTCCACAACTTGCAAAACTTGAAGATGACGACAGTGTGGAGGGACTTCTTGTGCTCTTAAATACCTCGGGCGGAGATGTCGATGCAGGACTTGCGATCGCGGAGATGATCGCGTCGCTGTCGATGCCGACGGTGTCGCTGGTGCTTGGCGGAAGTCACTCGATCGGAGTCCCGCTTGCGGTCTCGACAGATTACTCATTTATCGTGCCGACCGGAACAATGATGATCCATCCGGTTCGGATCAATGGACTTGTGATTGGGGCTTCCCAGACGTATGAATATTTCGATATGATTCAGGATCGAATCTTAAGTTTTATCAGTGAACACTCGCGGATTGCCTACGATCAGGCGAAACGGCTGATGCTCAACACAGAGATGCTCACAAGAGACCTCGGAACTGTGCTTGTCGGCACGCAGGCAGTCAGGGAGGGACTGATTGATGAGGTCGGTGGAATTCGGGATGCACTTGGAAAACTTTATGAGATGGTAGACAGAAGAAGAGACAATCTGATAAAATAAAATAGAAGACACAAAAGAAAAGGATTGTAGAGGCATGGACAAACAGATTGAAGTATCCGGAAATCCGGGAGGGAGTGATCGCACAAAGTATCGACTTGCGGAGTCGATCAAGGAATGTATGAGAGTGACTCCGGTTGATCGCATCACCGTCAAGGACATTGTGGACGGATGCGGGCTGACGCGCCAGACATTTTACCGAAATTTCAAAGACAAGTATGATCTGATTAACTGGTATTTCGACAAACTTGTGCTCCAGTCGTTTGCACAGATGGGGACGGAGAATACAGTCGGTGAGAGTCTTGTCCGGAAATTTGAATTTATCCGAAAAGAAAAAGCCTTTTTCACCGAGGCTTTTCGCTCGGATGACTATAATTCAGTCAAGGAACATGATTTCATTTTGATCTTGCAGTTTTATAAGAGTCTGATTGCGACGAGAACATCCCGACCGCTGAGCGAGGATCTCGATTTTCTGCTTGAGATGTACTGTCGTGGTTCTGTCTATATGACCGAAAAATGGGTGCTCGGCGGAATGAAGCGCTCCCCGAGAGAAATGGCAGAAAAACTCGTAGAGGGAATCCCGCCGAAGCTCGCAAAGGTCTTCTCAGAGTTAGGGCTCTTGTAACCAGTGACAGATCCTGAGTGATCTGTCTATTATTTGGCAAAAGCGAAAATGAAAGAACGGAGATTTGCCGAAAAATCATCATGAAAATAGATGAAGAAACGAAAAATCAAAAAAAGAATTAGGCGAAAAGTGACAAACGAGCGGATTTGTCACTTTCTTTTTTGCAAAAACGCTGTTAAAATAATAACAGTTATAAGAGAGAGCGAACAAAAAGAAATAGGAGGAAATTCACATGGCAAACAGAATCGTATTGAATGAAACTTCTTATCATGGAGCGGGAGCAATCAGAGAGATTGCAAATGAGGTGAAGACCAGAGGATTCGCAAAGGCATTTGTATGTTCCGATCCGGATCTGATCAAATTTGGTGTGACGAAGAAGGTGACTGATGTTCTCGATGAGGCAGGTCTTGCCTATGAGGTTTATTCCAACATCAAGCCGAATCCGACGATCGAGAATGTGCAGACTGGTGTTGCAACATTCAAGGCATCCGGCGCAGATTACCTGATTGCAATCGGCGGTGGTTCCTCGATGGATACTGCAAAGGCAATAGGTATCATCATCAACAACCCGGAGTTCGAGGATGTCAGAAGCCTTGAGGGCGTGGCTCCGACAAAGAAGCCGTGTGTTCCGATCATTGCGGTTCCGACGACAGCAGGTACTGCAGCAGAGGTAACGATCAACTACGTTATCACCGATGTAGAGAAGAAGAGAAAGTTTGTCTGTGTAGATACTCACGATATTCCGGTTGTCGCAGTGATCGATCCGGAGATGATGGCAAGCATGCCGAAGGGTCTGACGGCTTCCACTGGTATGGATGCTCTGACTCATGCGATTGAGGGATATATCACGAAGGGCGCATGGGAGATGACCGATATGTTCCATCTGAAGGCAATCGAGATCATCTCAAAGTCTTTGAGAGGCGCTGTTGAGAACACTCCGGAAGGCAGAGAGGGTATGGCACTCGGTCAGTACATCGCAGGAATGGGCTTCTCCAATGTAGGTCTTGGTATCGTTCACTCGATGGCACATTCACTCGGTGCTGTCTATGATACCCCGCACGGTGTTGCAAATGCAATCCTGCTTCCGACGATCATGGAGTACAATGCTCCGTGCACCGGTGACAAGTACAAATACATCGCAAAGGCAATGGGCGTTGAGGGTGTCGATGAGATGAGCCAGGAAGAGTACCGCAAGGCAGCCGTTGACGCAGTCAAGAAGCTGTCCGCTGATGTCGGCATTCCGGCTGATTTGAAGGCAATCGTCAGGGAAGAGGATCTGGATTTCCTGTCTGAGTCCGCGTATGCAGATGCCTGCCGTCCGGGCAACCCGAGAGATACCTCTGTTGAGGAGATCAAGGAACTGTATCGTTCTCTGATGTAAGAGTAAGATAAATAAAGTTATAAAAATTTGGAATAAAAGGAAAATGAGGGGAAGGTTGCAATTCCTCTCATTTTTTTGTATACTATCTTCATTGATGTACGTTCGCGGTTTCTGTACCGCTTGTTTTTGTAGCTGTATGTTCTCACAGACTCAAATCACAGACAAAATCAGGGAAAACCAAGCGCGAAAACAGGGTGTTCGGATAAAAAAGGAAAAAGATGTTCGGGCATATTTTAAGGTGCAGAGAAATGGCAGGGTACATTTGGGAAATGAGGAGGCATATTTGTGGCATCAAGCAAGAAAATGAACAGTGAGGAAAAGTCTACAAAAAAGACAACACCACAGACAAAGAAGATAGAACGTTCAACAGAAACCCGTTCGAGAAGCCGTGCATCTTCCGCAAAGAGAGGAGCCATGACTCCGAACAGACAGACGGTGCGGGTGGCAGTTCAGCCGGAACCGGAGTGGCAGGAGGAGCCGGATTTTGTGCAGTCAGAGGCATGTATTCTGCTCTCGCTGGCGGTTGCCATACTCCTGTTTTTGAGCAATCTGCACGTGTGCGGAGTGGCAGGAGAAGTGGCGAGAAACATCCAGATTGGGGTGTTTGGCTCATTCGGATTTGTCCTTCCGTTTGCGCTTGCAGGAGGCGTGATCTTTTACAGCGCGAATCAGGACAATCCGCTGGTGACAAGAAAAATCGTGGCAGGAATCATCCTTGGCGTGATCATCTGCTGTTTTTTGCAGTTGTTCATGGGAAGTGAGCCGGGAGCGGGCGAGGGAGTCTCTGTCTACTATGAGAGGGCCGTGAAGAGCGGACTCGGAGGAGGAATGCTCGGTGGTCTGATCTGCATGGTATTTAAGAGGATTCTCGGCGGTCTTGGAACCTTTGTGTTGTTGTTTGTGTGTATGATTATCACGCTCGTGTGCATCACGGAAAAATCGTTTTTGCGTCTTGTGCAGGAGCAGGGTGAGATGGCATGGGAAGATTTCGGGAGAAGAAGAGAGGTCCAGGCAGAGCGCAGACAACAGCGCGTGCGTGGTGTCGATCTCGGAGCAACCGATCTCGTGTCGAGCAAGGTCTCCCGTGGACTTCGCGTCTATGACGGGGAGAAGCAGGAGAGTGAGGAGCAGAGAGAGGCATATTTGGAGGAAAAGCGTGCAAAATCAGCTGGTATTTCGCTGATGATGAATGAAACTTCCGGAAAAAAGAGACAGCCGTCAGGTGGAAGAAACCGCAGAATGCCGGCACAACAGCCGATGTATCATCGCGGTGGGACCTTGATGGAGGATCTGATTGTCGGAGTTCCGCTCGGAGCTCCGGCACCTGCCCCGGCAAAGTTTGACACAGAGGATGATAATGAGCCGGCAGAGGCAAAGACGATCTCGCTTGCAGAGCGTCAGGCGCAGAAATTGAGTGAGAAGGCGCAAAAAGCGAAAACGGCGAAGGAATCTAACGGATCTAAGGAATCTGATTTGGAGACAGACGCAAAGTCTGCAAGTTCTGCAAATATAGATCGTGTAGATTGCACAGACCGCGCAAAGGAAAATGAACAGGCAGAAAGAACAGAGAGAACGGATGGAAGAAAGAACCCATCCTCAAATGATTTAAAGATTTCCGAGCCGACGATCACAAGACCGGACCCGGCGGACATCTTTACCGGAAGTATTTCCCATCCGCAGGGATACCATGTCTATACGGCACAGGATGAGATTTACTCTCAGCAGGAACCGAAACCGGCATCTGCACAGAATTCATCTTCGACAACATCCGCTTTTTATTCCTATGCAGGACAGTCACCAGTCTCATCGACACCAAATATGTCGAGTATGCCAAATGCATCAAATATATCAAATACACCAAATACACCAAATACATTGGAGCTGTCAGGTGCATTAGATAGTGCGTCGGAGATGACTGCCAAGAAGCCGACTTTAACAGCTCAGTGGCAGGGCGAGGTTCCGTTTGAGGAAGAGGAAAAGAAAGACGAGTATGGAACAGCGGTTTCATGGAGTCTTCATGCGTCCGGCGCAGAGCAGAAGCAGGCAGAGCTGTTAAGTGCATCTGCGCACTATGAGGAGGGAGAGATTCCGCCGATGGGTTCAGTTGCTGATGACGATTCTTCTGACGATGTCTGGGTCAATGTGACTTCAAGAACTTCCCGTCCGCAGACATTTTCTCCGGCAAGCAAGAGTCTCAGAGACACACTTGCAAGCAAGTCAGGAAAAGCAAATAGAGAGTCAAGCACAGAATCAAACACAGAGCCGAGCATAGAATCGAGTCAGAATTCAGTTCGAGAGCCTTCGATGTATGAGACATATGAGACAGAGATGAAAAAGCTCGAGCAGTCTATGCAGTCGCAGGATCGATACCTTCCTGATCCAGCTCCTACCCAGCAGGGGGTGAGAATTCATCCGACAACACAGACACATCCGGCAATGCAAGCCCATCAGACCGTGCAACCAGAATATGTTGACCGGGATGTGAGAATGAAGCAGACTGAGAGTGGTGGAAGTTTTGCAGTGCCGTCGGCGGAGCGCCGTGTCGTGACTGCATCGGGCAAGGTGATTGAGACGGAGACCGAGGCACTTCACAAGAAGCTCGAGTCAAAGCGTCAGGAGGAATTGCGCCAGGTGAAAGCCGATCAGGATACGAGCGTGGCGACCCAGATCCGCAAGGAGGAAGAACTTCCGAAAAAGGAGTATGTGTTTCCGCTGACCACGTTGTTGAAGAAGGGCGCACCGAGTGCGAACAGTTTTTCCGATGAAGAATACCGGAAGACGGCGATCAAGCTCCAGCAGACGCTCAGAAACTTTGGAGTCGGAGTGACGGTGACGAATATCAGTTGTGGTCCGTCGGTGACCCGCTATGAGCTTCACCCGGAACAGGGTGTCAAGGTCAGCAAGATCGTTGCACTTGCCGATGACATCAAACTGAGCCTTGCAGCAGCGGACATCCGTATCGAAGCACCGATTCCGGGCAAGTCCGCAGTCGGCATCGAGGTGCCGAACAAGGAGAACAATACCGTTTATTTGAGAGATCTCTTGGAGTCAGAGAATTTCCGCTCCCATCCGTCCCGCCTTGCGTTTGCAGTCGGAAAGGACATCGGCGGTCAGGTTGTCGTGACGGACATCGCAAAGATGCCACACCTTCTGATTGCAGGTGCGACGGGCTCCGGAAAATCCGTCTGCATCAACACGCTGATCATGAGTGTGATCTTCAAGTCAAAGCCGGAAGATGTCAAGCTGATCATGATCGATCCGAAGGTCGTGGAGCTCAGTGTCTACAATGGAATCCCGCATCTGCTGATTCCGGTTGTGACCGATCCGAAGAAGGCTTCCGGTGCGCTCAACTGGGCAGTTGCAGAGATGACGGATCGTTACAAAAAGTTTGCACAGTACAATGTGCGTGACTTAAAGGGATACAACGCGAAGATTGAGAGCGTGAAGGAGATTGATGACCCGAACAAGCCGAAGAAACTGCCTCAGATTATCATCATCGTCGATGAGCTTGCAGATCTGATGATGGTTGCTCCGGGCGAGGTAGAGGATGCGATCTGCCGTCTTGCACAGCTTGCGCGGGCAGCGGGCATTCATCTGGTGATTGCGACCCAGAGACCGTCGGTCAACGTCATTACGGGCCTGATCAAGGCAAATATTCCGTCAAGAATTGCATTTTCCGTGTCATCCGGTGTGGACTCCCGGACGATTATCGATATGAATGGTGCCGAGAAATTGCTGGGTAAGGGCGACATGCTCTTCTATCCGGCGGGATTTCCGAAACCGCAGCGTGTGCAGGGCGCATTCGTCTCCGATCAGGAGGTGCAGGCGGTCGTTGATTTCCTGACGGAACAGGGAATGACCGCAGATTACAGCGCCGAGGTCGAGACACAGATGAATTCTGCGCCGACGGCGGGAGCGGGAGGTGCAAGGGATGCGCGTGATGAGTATTTCGCGGAAGCGGGAAACTTCATCATCGAGAAAGACCGTGCATCGATCGGCATGCTTCAGAGGGTATTCAAAATCGGGTTCAACCGCGCTGCGCGGATTATGGATCAGCTTGCGGAGGCAGGCGTTGTCGGGGAGGAAGAGGGAACAAAACCCCGCAAGGTTCTGATGACGCAGGAGGAATTTGAGGAGTTGTTAAGACAGTAATCAACAAACAAGTCCCTTATCAAAGGAGGAAAGTCTATGAAAACGGATATTGAAATTGCACAGGAGTCGGTGATGATGCCGATCAAGGAAGTGGCAGAGAGTTACGGAATCTCGGAAGATGATCTGGAACTTTACGGAAAGTACAAGACGAAACTGACGGATGACCTCTGGAAAAAGGTAAAAGACAAGAAAGACGGAAGACTCGTTCTCGTAACTGCAATCAACCCGACTCCGGCAGGAGAGGGAAAGACGACGACGAGCATCGGACTTGCAGATGCGCTCACGAGACTTGGCTACAAGACGATGATCGCTCTGAGAGAGCCGTCCCTCGGACCGTGCTTTGGAATCAAGGGTGGAGCAGCCGGCGGTGGTTACGCTCAGGTTGTGCCGATGGAGGATTTAAACCTGCATTTCACCGGTGACTTTCATGCGATCACCTCTGCAAACAACCTGTTAGCAGCGCTTTTGGATAACCACATTCAGCAGGGAAATGCACTGGGAATCGATACGAGACAGATCCTCTGGAAGCGTTGCCTTGATATGAATGATCGTGTGCTCAGAAACATCGTAGTCGGTCTTGGTGCCAAGGCGGACGGCGTTGTGCGCGAGGATCATTTTGTCATCACAGTTGCATCCGAGATTATGGCAATCCTCTGCCTCGCAAACGATATGAAGGATCTCAAAGAGCGCCTCGGCAAGATCATCGTTGCATATAATTATGCGGGAGAGCCGGTGACGGCAAAGGATCTGAATGCAGTCGGTGCAATGGCAGCCCTTTTGAAGGACGCAATCAAGCCGAACATGATTCAGACGCTTGAGCATACGGGTGCACTTGTACATGGTGGACCGTTTGCAAACATCGCACATGGATGCAACAGCGTGCGTGCGACAAAGACCGCTTTAAAGTTAGCGGACATCACGATCACCGAGGCAGGATTTGGTGCTGATTTGGGAGCTGAGAAGTTCTTTGATATCAAGTGCCGGATGGCAGATCTGAAGCCGGATGCGGTTGTCCTTGTCGCAACGGTTCGTGCGCTCAAGTACAACGGCGGTGTTCCGAAGACCGACCTTGCTGAGGAGAACCTCGACGCACTGAAAAAGGGAATTGTCAATCTTGAGAAGCACATCGAGAACATCCAGAAATTCGGCGTGCCGGTTGTTGTGACCTTAAACTCATTTGTCACCGACACCGAGGCAGAGTATGAGTTTATCCGCACATTCTGCGAGCGTCGTGGCTGTGAGTTTGCACTTTCCGAGGTATGGGCAAAAGGCGGTGAGGGCGGTCAGGCTCTTGCAGAAAAAGTACTCAAGACGCTTGAGTACAAGGAGAGCAATTACCATCCACTCTATCCGGATGATATGAGCTTAAAGAACAAGATCGAGACGATTGCAGGCGAGATCTACGGCGCAGACGGTGTGACCTATGCACCGGCAGCACAGAAGGCACTCGCACAGATCGAGCAGATGGGCTTTGGCAATTTCCCGATTTGTATGGCAAAGACGCAGTATTCTCTGTCTGACGATCAAAAGAAGCTCGGACGTCCGACCGGATTCAAGATCAATGTGCGCGACGCTTATGTATCCGCAGGCGCAGGCTTTGTCGTTGTTCTGACCGGTGCAATTATGACAATGCCGGGACTGCCAAAGAAGCCGGCAGCAGACGGAATCGATGTGACCGATGACGGTGTGATCACGGGTCTGTTCTAAAATTTAACGGAACTGCGAAGTACAGAATACCGGACAGTTCCCATTTAATTAACAAAACAAAAGTAGAAAGAATCTCTCTGATTTGTCTTCAAACGACACAGGAAATCAGAGAGATTCCCCATTTTTAAAAATGATGCAGGGAAAGGAATCAAAATCATGAAGATCAGAGACTGGCTGGATAAGCTGGATTACACACTGCTTAGTGGCAGTGTGGAGGAGGAAGTGGACGAGGTTGTCTATGATTCCAGAAAGGCGGCACCGAAGACGGTGTTTGTCTGCATGAAGGGAACGAAGAGAGATTCCCATGATTACATTCCGCAGGTACTTGAGGCAGGATGCCGGGTTCTCGTGACGGAGCGTCCGGTAGAAGTTCCGGAGGGTGTGACCGTACTTCTTGTAAAGTCGGGAAGAGAGGCGCTTGCAAAGCTCTCAGGAGCACGCTTTGGCTATCCGGCAGAGAAGCTTCTGATGATCGGAGTGACCGGAACAAAGGGAAAGACGACGACGACGCACATGATCCGAAAGATCATGGAGACAGCCGGAAAAAAGACCGGAATGATCGGAACGAACGGAGTTTACATCGGTGAGGATCACTACCCGACGATGAACACGACACCGGAGTCCTATGATCTGCATCGCTATTTCGCTCAGATGGTCGAGGAGGGATGCGACTGCTGTGTGATGGAGGTTTCCTCCCAGGCATTTAAGATGTACCGCGTAGCCGGAATCACATTTGACTATGGAATTTTCACGAACATTTCCCCGGATCACATCGGACCGGATGAGCATGCGGATTTTGCAGAGTATCTGTACTACAAGAAGCAGATCTTTGTACAGAGCAGGTTTGCGCTTGTCAATGTTGACGATGAGCATTTCGAGGAGATTGTGAAGGACATTCCGTGCGAGTGGGCGGGATTTGGCATGGGCGCAAATGCGACGTACCAGGCAGAGAACCTCCACTATGTGTCGGAGCCGGATTTTGTCGGAATCGAGTTTGACATCCGCGGAGCCCATGAGATTCCGGTCAGAGTCAACATCCCGGGAAAATTCAACGTCTACAATGCGCTTTCTGCATCCGCAGTTGCGCTCAAGGCAGGAGTTCCGGCAGAGAAACTTCAGCATGCGCTTGAGCACTTAAAGATCGACGGCAGAATGGAGATTGTCTATACCTCAGAGCAGTGCTGCGTGATCGTCGATTACGCGCACAATGCAGTCAGCATGGAGAGCCTTCTTGAGACTCTGCGCGAGTATCATCCGAAGCGTCTCGTCGTGGTCTTCGGCTGTGGCGGAAACCGCTCGAAGGAGCGCCGTTACTCGATGGGCGAGATCGGCGGACGCATGGCAGATCTGTCGATCCTCACCGCAGACAACTCTCGATTTGAGAAGGTCGAGGATATTCTTGCGGACATTCGCGGAAGCATCGAGAAGACCGGTGGAGCCTTCCTTGAGATCCCGGATCGTCGCGAGGCGATTGAATACAGCATCACACACTCAGAGCCGGGGGATATGATTGCGATCATCGGCAAGGGACATGAAAATTATCAGGAGATTGAAGGCGTCCGCTATCCGTTCTTAGATCGTGCGGTCGTAGAAGAGGTGGTAAGCAAATGGAACAGATAACCGTATCAGACATTGTGAAGGCAACCGGTGGCAGACTTCTGTGCGGAGAGGAGAATCTGACGCTTTCCCATATCAGCACGAACTCGAAGGAGATGGCGGGAGCAGATCTCTTTGTCCCGTTGATCGGAGAGAGAGTTGACGCGCATCGCTTTATCGCAGGCGCATTTGAGGTTGGGGCAGTTGCCACGCTGACGTCGGAGCATGACGCAATGGACGAGGTGCATCCGTGGATTCGCGTTGAGGATACGAAAAAAGCACTTCAGGCAATCGGTGTCTACTTGAGAGAGAGATTGCACATTCCGCTTGTCGGAGTGACCGGAAGCGTCGGAAAGACGACGACGAGAGAGATGATTGCGACGGCGCTCTCAGCGAAGTATCAGGTCTTCAAGACACCGGGAAATGCGAACAGCCAGATCGGAGTTCCGATCACGATCTCCGAGATCTCAAGTCAGGATGAGGTCGGTGTTCTCGAGCTTGGAATGAGCCTTCCGGGCGAGCTGACCGTGATTGCGCAGATCGCGAGAGTCGATATGGCGGTGATCACGAACATCGGCGTTGCCCATATTGAACAGCTTGGAAGTCAGGAGAATATCCGCAGAGAGAAGCTGACGATTCAGGATGGAATGCCAGAGGGCGGTCTGCTGATTTTAAATGGCGATGATCCGCTGTTAAAAGATCAGAAGGCGAGAGACGGACTTCGCACCGTATACTACGGAACCGGGGAGAAGTGTCAGTACCGCGCCGAGGACATTGTGCTTGAGGACGGTTGTCCGTCGTTTGTGGCAGTCTGCAAGGGAAAGCGCATTCCGGTGCGCCTGTCGGTGATGGGTCGCCATCATGTGCTTGATGCGATGTCTGCACTTGCTGTCGCAGATGCCTGCGGCGTTCCGCTTGAGAAGGCTTCCGAGAAACTCAGCGAGTTCCACGGATTTAAGAACCGCCAGCAGATTTACCGGAGAGCGGACGGAGTGACCGTGATTGATGACACCTACAACGCAAGCCCGGCATCGATGATGGCAGGACTTGAGGTGCTCGACTCGATGAAGAGTGCAAAGCGCCATATTGCGGTACTCGCGGATATGAAGGAGCTTGGTGAGCAGAGCCCGCGCTTCCACCGGGAGATCGGAACCTTTCTTGCCGACCATCCGGTCGATGTGCTCTTTACATTCGGAGAACTCGCAAGAGAGATCGAGGAGGGCGCAAAAGAGGCAAATGTCGGCTGTGACTGCCATCACTTTGATGTGGAAGAGCGCGAGGCACTCTTTGAGGCAGTTGCAAAGACGCTTCAGCCGGGCGATTGTGTGCTCTTAAAGGGCTCAAACAGCATGAAACTTCAGGAACTTGCATCCCAGCTCTTAAAATAGATAAAGAGGTAAAGCCGATTTGGAATACGAAGGTGTGAAGGATCGGCAAAAACGCTAACTGGAAAGTTGCGAAACTGGGAAACTGGGCGAGCAAAAAGAGGTGAATGAATGGCAGATTTATATGCCAGTATTATTATAGATATTTCCCATGAAAACGTAGACCGTGTGTTTCAGTACCGGATTCCCGAGAATCTTCTCGGGCAGGTCCGGATCGGGACGCAGGTCTGCGTTCCTTTTGGTTCGGGGAACCGGATCAGAAAAGGCTATGTCGTCGAGATCACAGACCACGCGGACTATGAGGTGACAAAGATCAAGGCGATCGACTCGGTGCCGGAGAGAGGAGTGACTGCGGACTCAAAACTCATTGAGCTTGCATGGTGGATGAAAGAGCGCTACGGCTCGACGATGAATCAGGCGCTAAAGACCGTGCTTCCGGTCAAGCGCAAGGTCAAAGCACGAAATAAGAATGTCGTGCAGTCGGTGGCTGGAATTCCGATCGCGGAAAGTTCAGATCAAAAAGGGTCAGCAGGACTTGAGGGGTTAAGTCCGGACAATTTGAAAATACAAAGTGAACCGGAAAATCAGAACGGAGAAGGCGGAGCACAGAAATCGCCGGGGACGGTTATGCTCAACGAGGATCAGCAGGACGCGGTCGACATCTTTCAGGCGTATTACGATGAGAGTGAGAGAAAGCCGTTTCTGCTCTACGGAGTCACCGGAAGCGGAAAAACTGAGGTTTACATGGAGATGATCGACTATGTGCTCCGCTCGAGGCGTCAGGTCATTGTGCTGATTCCGGAGATCTCGCTGACGTACCAGACGGTGATGCGCTTTTACCGCCGGTTTGGTGACCGGGTCTGCGTGATGCATTCAAGACTTTCCGAGGGGGAGCGATTTGACCAGTTTGAGCGTGCAAGGCGAGGAGAGACCGACATCATGATCGGTGCAAGGTCCGCACTCTTTACGCCGTTTGCAAATCTCGGACTCATCGTGATGGATGAGGAGCAGGAGGGTGCGTACAAGAGTGAGGTCACCCCGCGGTATCATGCGAGAGAGGTTGCAGAGCACCTCGCGCGCATGCACGACGCGATGTTCGTCATGGGTTCTGCGACCCCGTCGGTCGAGGCTTATGAGAAGGCGAGAGTCGGGATTTACCGATTGCTGGAACTTCCGCACCGCGCAGTTGCGAAGACACTTGCTGTCACGGAGGTCGTCGATCTGCGTCAGGAGATGGCAGATGGAAACCGCTCGATTTTCAGCCGGAGGCTTCAGCAGCTGATCGAGGATCGCCTTGAAAAGAACGAGCAGATCATGCTGTTTATGAACCGCAGAGGATACTCAAACTTCGTCTCTTGCCGTTCGTGCGGGGAGGCAGTCAAGTGCCCGCACTGCGACGTCTCGCTGACGCTCCACAACCACTCGCGCCTCGTCTGCCATTACTGTGGCTATGCGATCGCGATGCCAAAGACCTGTCCGACCTGCGGTTCCCCGTATCTGGCAGGCTTCGGGGTTGGGACGCAGAAGATCGAGGCGATGGCGGGAAGGATGTTTCCGAAAGCCAGGATTCTTCGGATGGATCTTGATACGACCTCAAAAAAGGGCGGTCATGAGAAGATCCTGTCCGCATTCTCGAAACATCAGGCGGACATTCTGATCGGGACACAGATGATCGTCAAAGGGCATGATTTTCCGGATGTGACGCTCGTCGGGATTCTTGCGGCTGATGTCTCTCTCTACGCGCCGGATTACCGAAGCGCGGAGCGGACATTCCAGCTTCTCGTGCAGGCTTCAGGGCGCGCGGGACGTGCCGAAAAGCCCGGAATCGCGGTGATTCAGACATATATGCCGGATCACTACACGATTCAGACGGCATCTCGTCAGGATTACGGCGAATTTTTTCGCCAGGAGATGCGGTTTCGCAGACTCATGCATTACCCGCCTGCCTGCCATATGTTGAGCATTCAGACTGCGGGAAAAGAGGAGGAACTGCTTGCACGGATCATGGATTCGATCGCTATGGCGGTGCAGAAGCATTTCGGGGATCAGACGATCGTGATCGGACCAGTTCCGGCTCCGGTCTACAAAGTTAATGATATTTACAGAAAAATTTTATATATGAAACAGCAAAATTATGATATACTTATAAAAATCCAAAAATATGTTCAGATGCGCTGGGACGAGACAGACAGTTGCAGACGGCTGACGATCCAATATGATTTTTCATAACTTGGAGTTTCGTAAATTTGGACTTTATAAGTTTCAGCTTTATAGGTTTTCGTTTACAGGTTCAAATTTTATAAGTTTTAGAGTTTTTAGTTTCATAAGATTAAATTGCAGAAGAAAAGAGAAGAGAAAGGAAGCGTAAAGAAAATGGCAATCAGACAGATCAGAGTCATTGGAGACGAAATTTTAAATAAAGAGTGTAAGCCGGTGAAGGAGATGACCGATCGGACGAGAGAGCTGATCGAGGATATGTTTGAGACGATGTATGAGGCGAACGGTGTCGGTCTTGCGGCTCCGCAGGTCGGAATCTTAAAGCAGATCATCGTCATGGATGTGGATGACGGCAATCAGTATGTGCTGATCAATCCGGAGATTATCGAGGAGAGCGGAAGCCAGACCGGTCCGGAGGGATGCTTGAGTGTTCCGAATAAGTCCGGTCAGGTAACCCGCCCGAATCACGTCAAGGTTCGCGCCTACGATGAGAATATGGAGCAGTTTGAGCTTGAGGGAGACGAGCTTCTCGCCCGTTGCATCTGCCATGAGTGCGATCATCTGCACGGTCACCTCTATGTAGAGCGCGTCGAGGGTGAGCTGATGGATACGACCGCAGATGAGGAAGAGATCTCTGTGATTCCGGAAATGGAGGACTAAGATGAGAATTGTATTTATGGGAACGCCGGATTTTTCGGTTCCGACGCTTGAGGCATTAATTTCCTCCCGCCATGAGGTTGTCGGTGTGGTGACACAGCCGGATAAGCCGAAGGGACGTGGAAATGCGATTCAGATGTCTCCAGTCAAGGAGTGTGCATTACAGCATGAGATTCCGGTCTATCAGCCGGTCAGAGCGCGCGAGGAATCCTTTGTCGAGCAGATGCGGGTGCTGAAGCCGGATGTGATGGTTGTCATTGCGTTTGGACAGATTTTGAGTCAGGAGCTTCTCGACCTTCCGAAGTTTGGCTGTGTGAATATCCATGCCTCCCTGCTTCCGAAGTACCGCGGGGCTTCCCCGATTCAGTGGGCAGTCATCAACGGCGATGAGGAAACCGGTATCACGACGATGCAGATGGCAGCGGGGATGGATACCGGTGATATTCTTGAGACGGCAGTCATTAAGCTCGATAAAAAGGAGACTGGCGGAAGTCTGTTTGACCGTTTGAGTCTGATGGGCGGAGATCTGATTCTCTCGACGCTTGACAAACTTGAGGCTGGCACGATTCAGGCAGTGCCTCAGGATGATGCACAGGCGACCTATGTAAAGAAGATCCCGAAGTCGATGGGCGAGATCGACTGGACGATGTCTGCGGTTGCAATTGAGCGCCTTGTGCGTGGTTTAAATCCGTGGCCGAGTGCTTACACACACTGGAATGGAAAGATGTTAAAGATCTGGGAGGCAGAGGTGCTTCCTCAGTCCGCAGATGCGAAAAAAGGCGAGCCGGCAGAGGTGCTTGAGGCAGATCACGACACGTTCACGATTCAGACCGGAGACGGCGTGTTAAAGATTTGCAGTCTTCAGCTTGAGGGCAAGAAGCGGATGGATGTGGCTTCCTTCCTGCGCGGATATCCCGTGGAAGTGGGAAGCAGAGTTGGAAAGGAGTAATGAATTACATGCCTTATTACGGTGGATATGGATACTATGGAATGTACTGGGACCCGACGATGATCCTTGTTCTGATCGGCGCCGTGCTCTCATTCTGGGCATCCTCCCATGTCAATGGAACGTTTCGCAAGTATGCGCGCGTTCGCAGTATGACTGGGATGACGGGAGCGGAGGTCGCAAGACAGCTCTTACATTCGCAGGGCATCTATGATGTGACGGTTCAGCCGATTGGTGGAAGTCTCACCGATCACTATGATCCTCGGACGAAGACTGTCAACCTCTCGGAGTCCGTGTACAATCAGACGTCAGTCTCCGCAATCGGAGTCGCAGCGCATGAGTGCGGTCACGCGATTCAGGACAATGTGGGCTATGTCCCGCTTCGCCTGCGCTCTGCATTTGTTCCGGTTGCAAACCTTGGAAGCAAGCTCGCGATGCCGGCAATTATACTCGGCGTGTTGATCGGAATGACTCCGTTTGTTGAGCTTGGAATCTGGATGTTTGTGCTTGCAGTCCTGTTTCAGGTGATTACACTTCCGGTTGAGTTCAATGCATCCGCGAGAGCTGTGCGCCTGCTCGACAATCTTGGGATTCTCCGGGGCGATGAGGTCGGCCAGACGAGAAAGGTGCTCGGTGCGGCAGCACTGACGTATGTGGCAGCAGTTGCCGTTTCTCTTCTGCAACTTCTGCGTCTGATCATTCTGTTCGGAGGAAGAAGACGAGATGACTAGAGACGGAAACAAAAAAAACACGGCGGGAAAACTTGCGACGGCAAAGACTGTGACGGCGAAAAATACGAGGGTGAAGAAGACGACGGCGAAGACGGAAAAGACAGCGAAGCCTGCAATGGCGAAGGCTCCGACGCAGACGAGAGAGCTGATTCTCGACATTCTCCTTGAGATTCTTGAAAAGGGACAGCACAGCCATGTCGTGCTTCGCCAGGCACTCGAGAAGTACCAGTATCTGCCAAAATCAGACCGCGCCTTTATCACGCGCACGGTTGAGGGCACGATTGAGCGCCTGATCACGATCGATGGCGTGCTTGATCTTTGCTCGAACACAAAGGTGAAGAAGATGAAGCCGGTGATCCGCACGATCCTTCGGATGTCGGTTTACCAGATGCTCTGGATGGACCGGATTCCGGACCGCGCTGTTTGCAGTGAGGCAGTCAATCTCGCAGAAAAGCGTCACTTTGCAGGACTGAAGGGCTTTGTAAACGGTGTGCTTCGCTCGGTTTCCCGACGAAAAGAGGAGTTTGATTTCCCGGATTGGGAGAAGAAGTATTCGATGCCGGACTGGCTGATCGAGAACTGGAAGTCTCAGTATGGTTCAAAGGCGACGGAGCAGATGCTTCAGGCATTCTTAGCTGAAATGCCGACGACGGTTCGCTGTAACCTTGACCGGGCTTCCCTTGAAGAGATCCGCGAGAGTCTTGAGGCTCAGGGCGTGACGGTGACGGAGAGTCCCCTGCTTGCCCATGCGCTTCAGATCTCGGGTTATGACTATCTCGAGAGTCTGGATGCGTTTGAGACTGGCTGGATTCAGGTGCAGGATGCGAGTTCCGCACTTGTCGGACAGGCTTCGGGAGTCCGTGAAGGCGAGCTTGTGCTCGATGTCTGTGGAGCTCCCGGTGGAAAGAGCCTTGACCTTGCAGATCGCTTAAAGGGAAGCGGGCAGGTCGTTGTCCGGGATCTGACAGAGTCGAAGATTGCACTTGTCGAGGACAATATTTACCGGAGCGGATTTACGAATATCCGGGCAGAGGTCTGGGATGCACGCGAGTTTGATCCGGAGTGGGAGAATGGTGCCGATCTCGTGCTTGCCGATCTTCCGTGTTCGGGACTTGGAATCATCGGAAAGAAGCCGGACATCAAATATCAGGCTTCACCGGAGAAGATTCATGATCTTGCGGTGCTCCAGAGAGAGATTCTTGAGACGGTTACGAGATATGTGAAGCCGGGTGGACGGCTCGTGTACAGCACCTGCACGATCAGCCCGGAGGAGAATGAGAAGCAGAGAGAATGGATTCTTGCAAACTTCCCGTTTGAGCCGGTTGATTTAACGGACAGTCTCGGGTCGGTGTTGGCAAAAGAGTCGTTGAAGGATGGCTATGTACAGCTTTTGCCGGGCAAATACCCGTGTGACGGCTTCTTTATCTCGGTGTACAGAAGAAAAGAAGACGAAACGCTGTGAGCATCGGATTGGAAATGTTGAGTGAGTGTTTTTTATGGCAATAGAAGGATAGAAGGGTTGGACGAGAGAAAGATGGAGATGGACAACAAGACAGATATCAAATCGTTGTATCTTCCGGAGCTGGAAGAGTGGATGCGACAGAGAGGAGAGAAGGCTTTCCGTGCAAAGCAGATTTTTCAGTGGATGCATGAGAAGCTCGTGACAGATTTTGACGAGATGACGAATCTTCCCGCCTCTCTTCGCGAGAAGCTCAAGGAGACCTGTACGCTGACTGCGCTGACGCCGGTGGATGTCAAAGTCTCTGCAATCGACGGAACGAGAAAGTATCTGTTTGGTCTTGCCGATGGAAATGTGATTGAGAGTGTCTGGATGAAATATCATCACGGCAACTCCGTCTGCATCTCCTCCCAGGTCGGCTGTCGCATGGGTTGTCGCTTCTGCGCGTCCACGCTTGACGGACTTGAGCGAAATCTGACCCCGTCCGAGATGCTCGATCAGATTTACCGGATTCAGACGCTGACCGGGGAGCGCGTTTCCAATGTTGTGGTCATGGGTTCCGGAGAGCCGATGGACAACTACGACAATCTGATCCGCTTTGTGCGCCTGCTCTCGGGCGAGAAGGGACTCAATATCAGCCAGAGAAACATCACGGTATCGACCTGCGGAATCGTGCCGGGAATCCTGAAACTCTCGGAGGAGGATCTTCAGATCACGCTGGCACTTTCTCTGCATGCACCGAGCGATGAGGTGCGAAAGACGCTGATGCCGATCGCAAACCGCTATGCGCTCAAGGATGTGCTCTCGGCCTGCCGGACTTACTTTGAGAAGACCGGACGCAGACTGACGTTTGAGTACAGCCTTGTGCGCGGAGTCAACGATAACCTCGAGGAGGCTCGTGCACTCACGGCGTTGATTAAGGATCTTCACGGTCATGTGAACCTGATTCCGGTCAATCCGATCAAGGAGCGCGACTATGTGCAGTCTGGAAGAAAGGCGATTGAGGATTTCAAAAATTATCTTGAAAAAAATGGAATCAATGTTACGATAAGAAGAGAGATGGGGCGCGACATCAACGGCGCCTGCGGACAGCTCAGAAAGAGCTATCTCGATCATGAGAAAGAAGGATAAGGAGGGACTGGGAGATGGAGGCATGCGCGCTTACAGATATTGGCATGAATCGCAGTATGAATCAGGACTATGTATACGCTTCGACGATGCCAGTCGGTTCTCTTGATAATCTTTTTATCGTTGCAGATGGAATGGGCGGACACAAGGCAGGGGATTTTGCCTCCCGATTTGTTGTGGAGAAGCTGACGGAGTATTTCGCCCAGCCGTTTCCAGATAAGGATGTGCACAGCATCATCCGGGAGGGAATCCGAAAAGTCAATCGGGAACTCTATGAGACTGCAAATCAGAATGAGGACCTGAGAGGAACCGGAAGTACGCTGGTGCTTGCGACGATTCGTGGCAATGTGCTCTATGTCGCAAATGTCGGCGACAGCCGTCTGTATCTTCTGCGAGATGAGCTTGAACAGATCACGCGCGACCATTCCTATGTGGAGGAGCTTGTCGCGCTCGGAAAGATGAAGCGCGGAAGCCGGGATTATCTTGAAAACAAGAATATTATCACCCGTGCAATCGGCGCAGATGAGGATGTCGATGCGGATCTGTTCGCACTTAAGCTCAAGAGCCGGGATGTGATTCTGATGTGCTCGGATGGTCTGAGCAACATGGTTGATGAGTTTGAGATGGAGTATATCATCCGTGCGGAGGAGAGCATCAGCGAGAAGGCACAGGGACTTGTGGATGCGGCAAACCGCAGTGGCGGAAAGGACAACATCTCGGTGATTCTGGTAGAACCTCAGATAAGTGAGGTGAGCCTATGATGCTAAGACCGGGAACTTTTTTGCAGGACCGTTATGAGATACTCGAACAGATCGGCTCTGGTGGCATGTCTGTGGTGTACAAGGCAAAATGTCATAAGCTCAACCGTTTCGTGGCAATTAAGGTGCTCAAGGAGGAATTCTGCGACGACAGCAACTTTGTCAGCAAGTTCAAGATGGAGGCACAGGCGGCAGCGGGACTGTCACACCCAAACATTGTCAGCGTCTATGATGTTATCGATGAGGGACAGCTTCATTATATCGTGATGGAGCTGATTGAGGGAATTACGCTCAAGGGTTATATCGCCAAGAAAGGGCATCTTGAGGTGAAGGAGACGATCGGCATTGCGATTCAGGTCGCACAGGGCATGGAGGCGGCGCATGAACAGCACATCATTCACCGCGACATCAAGCCTCAGAACATCATGATTTCGAGGGATGGCAAGGTCAAGGTGACGGACTTTGGAATTGCGCGTGCCGTTTCCTCCCAGACGATGACCTCCTCGGCGATGGGATCGGTTCACTATATCTCGCCGGAGCAGGCGAAGGGGCGATTCTGCGATGAGCGAAGCGACATCTATTCGCTCGGCATTACGATCTATGAGATGGTGACCGGATATCTGCCGTTTACCGGGGAGAATGCGGTCGCGATTGCAGTTGCCCATTTGGAGAATGTGATGGTTCCGCCGAGTGTCTACAACCCGGATGTTCCGCCAAGTTTAGAGCAGATTATAAAGAAGTGTACAGAGAAGATGCCGGGGCGGCGCTATACGAGTGCAAAAGAGCTGATCGCAGATCTCAGAAAAGTGCTTCTTCAGCCGGAGAGCCATGTTGCAGCGCTTTCTAAGACTCCGAAGAGTCAGACTGCCTTAGATGGGGAGACAATCAAGCTCGGCAGTAAGGAAGTTGAGGAGATTGGCAAACATAAGTCGCTGATTGAGGATGAGATTGAGTTTCCGAAGTCTGGCAGTTCCAAGCAGAAACCGGACGAATATCTGAATCGACCGACTAAAAAGCATCCTTCGAGACATTCCGATGCTTTGAATTACTACGACGGATACCGGAAAGGGCGCAAGGAAGAGCCGGAGGAGAATGAGGATGAGGTGAATCCCAAACTTGAACGACTTCTTGCAGGTGTTGGGATTGTCGTTGCAATCGGCATTGTAGCTGTCCTCATCGTTGTGGTGATGAAGCTCTTTGGAGGCTTCTCCCATGCAGGTCTTGGCAGTCTTCACACGACGGTGGCGTCGAATGAGGCAGAGATGGAGACGAGCACAGGGGAAGATGGCCTCAAGGACACAGAAGTCTACATGCCGGATGTCAGAGGACTTATCGAGGAAGAGGCGCAGACGAAACTCAAGGCAAGTTTCCTGACGATGAAGGTTTCCTACACCTCCTCGGATGAGGTCAAAAAAGGATATGTCATCAGTCAGGCTCCGTCCGCCGACAGTGTGGTTCTCAAAGGTGCTTCGGTCACGGTGATTGTCAGCACGGGTTCCGAGAAGATTGTTCTGTCAGAGCTGATGATCGGAGATCAGAAACTGACCGATCTTGACGCAAGCACAGCAAAGACGTTTCTTGAGAGCAGGAATCTGTCTGTGACCGTCGTCGATGAGGAGAGCGACACGATTGAAAAAGATCAGGTGATCCGCTACGAGCCGGAGGAGGTAGAGGAAAATGGAAGTGTGGTTCTCTATGTCAGCAGTGGTCCTCATGTCGAGACTGCCTATGTGCCCTCTCTGACTGGAAAGACGAAGGAGGAAGCAAATGCGCTTCTGATCGAGGCAGGATTGATTTCCGGAGATGTGACGGAGCAGAGCAGTGAGTCCGTGGCATCCGGTCATGTGATCAGTCAGGCAAAAGTAGCTGGCACTCAGGTTGAGGCGGGAAGCAGTGTGGCCTATGTGGTCAGCACTGGTCCTCAGATCAAGCGTCAGAGATACGTTGCCTCGATCAACGAGGTCTATGATCCGAGCAATCTCATTGGCCCGGGTGCGAGTGGTTCAACGGTCAGCGTGATGGTGCGCCTGCGCCAGGGACCGGACAGCAATCCGCTCTATAAAGTGCTGATGCAGACGACAAGAATCCGCGGAAATGTCCTGCTTCCGATCAGCTTTACAAGCATTGAGAGCATGGATGGAACTGATCAGGGTCAGGTTGAGGTTGTGAATGTGGACAGCGGAGAGATTTTAAAGATTTATCCGCTCACTTTCTTTGCGATGGACTGATGCAAGAAGATGATGTGAGACGACATAAGAGAACTCAGGAGAATTCAAAAGAACTCAAGCGGGACTGGCAGAGCAATAGGGATAGAAAAGATACGGCAGGTTGAGAAGAGATAAGAGATGACAGGAAAAATTATCAAAGGAATTGCAGGATTTTACTATGTCCATGATGGACATGAAACGGTGTATGAGTGCCGTGCAAAGGGAATTTTCCGAAGCCGTGGCATCAAGCCGGTGGTCGGGGACAACGTGGAGTTTGTCGTTCTCGACGAGGAGAAGGCGGAGGGCAGTATCGAGGAGATTCTGCCCCGCAAAAATGTGCTTGTCCGTCCGGCATCGGCAAATGTGGATCAGGCGCTTGTGGTGTTTGCGATCACACAGCCGGAGCCGAATCTGAATCTGCTCGATCGTTTCCTGATTATGATGGGGGCACAGGAGATCCCGGTCACAATCTGTTTTAACAAGACGGATCTCGGCGAGAAGGATCGTCAGGAGGAGTACCGAAAGACGTATGAGCAGGCGGGCTATCCGGTGCTCTTTGTAAGCAGCAGGGAGGAAGTCGGTGTCGAGCGCATCCGAGAAGTTCTGCGCGGAAAGACGACGATTCTTGCAGGTCCTTCCGGTGTCGGAAAATCTTCGTTGACGAATCAGATTCTGCCGAAGGCAGTGATGGAGACGGGATCGATCAGCGAGAAGATCAAGAGAGGAAAGCACACAACCCGCCATGCAGAGCTGTTCTGTGTGGAGGAGAATACCTATCTTTGCGATACACCGGGATTTTCTTCGATGTATCTTGAGGATATTGAGTCTGGAGCGCTCAAGTACTACTTCCCGGAGTTTGAACCGTTTGCGGATGCCTGCAAGTTTCAGGCGGACTGCGTTCACATCGGGGAGCCGGTTTGCGGAGTCAAGGATGCTCTTGAGAGTGGGAAGCTGAGTGAGAGTCGTTATGAGAATTATCGGATTCTCTATCAGGAACTCAGAGAGAAAGAGAGAAGAAGATATTAAAAAGATAAGAGGAGAGAACCATGGCAATTTTAGCACCATCGCTTTTAGCGGCAGATTTTAAGAAACTCGGGGAAGAAATTCAGAAGGTGGATCAGGCGGGAGCAGAGTACCTTCACATTGATGTGATGGATGGCATGTTTGTGCCGAGCATTTCTTTTGGAATGCCGGTGATTGCAAGCATTCGCCCGTGTACGGACCGTGTGTTTGATGTTCACATGATGGTGGAGGAGCCGGGACGCTATGTACAGGATTTGAAGACGGCAGGGGCAGATCTGATCTGTGTGCATCAGGAAGCCTGCAAGCATCTCGACCGCACGATTCACCAGATCAAGGATCTCGGCATGAAGGCGGGCGTTGCGCTGAATCCGGCAACTCCGGTTGAGACGCTCAGGTGGATTCTTCCTGAGGTGGATATGGTGCTGATCATGTCGGTCAATCCGGGATTTGGCGGTCAGAAGTTTATCTCCTATGCGACGGAGAAGGTGCGCGAGGTGCGCCGGATGGCAGATGAGATGGGACTTCATACGGATATTGAGGTTGACGGCGGTGTGACGACTGCCAATGCAGGGGAACTTCTCAAGGCAGGAGCAAACATCCTTGTCGCAGGTTCCGCAGTCTTCAAGGGAGATGCAGAGGCGAATGTCAAGGCATTCTTAGAAACATTTAAGGAGTACGAGTGATGAGGGAACATCCATCCTGTCTTGTGGTTACGGGCGGAGAGCTGGAACTGGCTTTCGCCCGTTCCTTTTTGGAGAGGGAAACATTTGATCTTGTGATTGCAGTTGACGGGGGACTCGGGTATGCGGACGCGCTCGGTCTGAAACCGGACTGGGTTGTCGGCGACTTTGACACCGTGGACGAAGAACTTTTGAAAAAGTATTGCCCGGCGAAGATTCCGGCGCGTCTGTCCGAGGAAGAGACGATGGAAGGACAGTCGAAGGAACCGTTGGAAGAACAGGTCTATGAGAGCGTGGATCTGTTTGAACAGGAGGAGACGGTGGGCAAGGTGGAGCTGGAAGATGGTCGCGTTGTGTTCTGGGAACAGCATCATCCGGAAAAAAACGAGACGGATACGGAGCTTGCGAGAAGTCGGGCGCTTGAGCTTGGATGCAGTCGCATCGTCTTTCTCGGGGCAACCGGTGGCAGACTTGACCATATGATTGCAAATATTCAGATGTTGTCCGCGTGTCTCGAGCAGAATGTGCATGCTGAGCTTGTCGATGCCCAGAATCGCCTGTATCTGATTCAGTATCAGGCAGAATTTGAGCGGGAAAAGGTCTGGGGAAAATACATTTCCTTCTTCCCGTACACCGACTGCGTGACAGGAATTCACCTTGCAGGATTCAAGTACCTGCTTCACGGCTGGGACTTGAAGAAAGGCGTGGAGAGTGGGCTTTGCTTGAGCAATGAGCTTGCACAGGATGTGGCAAAGATTTGGATTGATAAGGGTGTTTTAGTCTGCGTGGAATCGAAAGATCGGGGTTAAAATCCAAACTGGACTTGTCAAAATATACGAAACTGGATATTTATGCCACTCCACCAGCGTGCTATGATTGGGAAAATCAAAACAGGTTGCAGATTCTTAAGAGGAGAGTGCAACCTGAAAAGCAAATGAGGAGTGGAACAATTATGGAAAACAGACAAGACAAACAGGACAACAAGGTTTACAAGCTGGTGTTGACCGCATTGATGGCAGCACTCTGCTACGTATCATTCACTTATTTAAAGATCCCGATTCCGACTTTCGGTGGTGATTATACCGCGCTTCACATCGGAAATGCTTTCTGCGTGCTCGCAGCCTTACTGCTCGGCGGTGGCTACGGCGGTCTTGCAGGCTCTCTGGGTATGACGATTGCAGATCTGATTGATCCCACCTATATCACGAGTGCACCAAAGACCTTCGTGTTAAAGCTCTGCATCGGTCTGATCGCAGGTTTCGTTGCGCACAACATCGCACACATCACTGAGAATCACGACAGCAAGTACATCCTGAAGTGGACGCTGATCGCTTCGATTGCAGGTCTCGGATTCAATGTGATTTTTGATCCGATCGTTGGATTCTTCTACAAGAACTACATCCTGGGTGTTCAGTCTGACGCAGCAAAGATCATGGCAACCTGGGCAGCAGGTGTAACCTTTATCAACGCCGTTGCAGGTACGATTGTGGTCTGTGTCGTTTACATGGCAGTCCGTCCGGTCCTGAAAAAAGCAGGTCTCTTCATTCGGATTTCCTAATGATTTGCAGATTTGCAGATAAACCCCTTTCCAACCGTGTAAAAATGTAGTATAATTTGGAAATGATTGTTATATTATTCATGGTTTCAGCGTCCGGGACGGGTTTCCGGACAGAGGGCGCGGGATCGATGTATACAGGAGGAAAAGATGTTAGACTTAAAGTTTGTCCGTGAGAATCCGGACATCGTAAAGAAAAATATCGAGAACAAGTTTCAGTTCGAGAAACTTCCGCTCGTAGACGAGGTGATTGAGCTGGATGCAAAGAACCGTGCAGCAAAGGCTGAGGCAGACAGCATCCGCGCATCCCGCAATAAGCTGTCCAAGCAGATCGGTCAGCTGATGGGTCAGGGCAAGAAGGAAGAGGCAGAGGCAGTGAAGGCAGAGGTGGCTGCAAACGCAGCACGTCTTGCAGAGCTGGAGAAGCAGGAAGCAGAGCTTGGAGAGAAAGTTCTCAAGATCATGATGACTATTCCGAATATCATTGATCCGAGTGTGCCGATCGGTAAGGACGACAGCGAGAACGTTGAGATCGAGAAGTTCGGTGAGCCGGTTGTTCCGGAGTTTGAGATTCCGTACCACACCGACATTATGAAGACCTTTGATGGCATTGATCTCGATGCAGCAGGTCGTGTGGCTGGAAATGGTTTCTACTACCTGATGGGTGATATCGCAAGACTTCACTCCGCAGTTTTGGCATATGCGCGTGATTTCATGATCAACCGTGGATTCACTTACTGCATCCCGCCGTTCATGATCCGCAGCAACGTCGTAACCGGCGTTATGTCCTTCGCGGAGATGGACGCAATGATGTACAAGATCGAGGGTGAGGATCTGTACCTGATCGGTACGAGTGAGCATTCCATGATCGGTAAGTTCATCGACACCGTAACTCCGGAGGCAGAGCTTCCGAAGACCTTCACGAGCTATTCTCCGTGCTTCCGCAAGGAGAAGGGCGCACACGGAATTGAGGAGCGCGGTGTATATCGTATCCATCAGTTCGAGAAGCAGGAGATGATTGTAGTCTGCAAGCCGGAGGAGTCTAAGGCTTGGTACGATAAACTGTGGCAGAACACCGTAGATCTGTTCCGTTCTCTGGATATTCCGGTTCGTACTCTGGAGTGCTGTTCCGGTGATCTGGCAGATCTGAAAGTAAAATCCTGCGACGTAGAGGCATGGTCCCCGCGTCAGAAGAAGTACTTTGAGGT
>NZ_CFAHBC010000034.1:0-24201 GCF_983179755.1 Brotaphodocola sp.
GAGGTATCAGCCATAATCCGGCAGAAGCCACCGCTGTAGCGGATATACAGACCGGCTTTGAACTGCTTTGTGACGTGTTAAAAGAATTATCAGCTCAACCCTTTTTGTCATGGTAAGTTTTATTACCACCAGTTTACAACTTTTTCTGTTCCGACAGCAGATACCCTTTTTCTGCTGATTCTATCTATACTGACATTGGAATACGCACATTCCATTCGGTTCCTGTATCGGCATTTTTTATCTGGAATAACAGAAAAATCATTGAATGTATTTTACTATGCATGCTCCTATGAAAAGGTTGATTATTCCAGATTTATGAATACCACTGCTCGGATTGCTTTAAAGTTGATACCGGATTTCTTGCAGACACAACCAGTATTTCTATGTGTTGACGATACGATGGTATCAAAGTTTGGCACAAAATTTGAAAATGTTTCAAAACTGTTTGATCATGCCGCACACAACGGTTCCAACTATCTAAATGGACACTGCTTTGTGGGCATCATGCTCTGTGTACCCGTCTGAAATGGGGATAAGGGATCTTATCTTTCCGTTCCTCTAGGCTATCGTATGTGGCAGAAAAAAGAATCCAAACTGGAACTGGCAGCCTCCATGATCCGGCAGGTTATGCCTGAATTTCATAGCAAGGAACATGTCATCATTCTTTGTGACAGCTGGTATACAAAACAAAATCTGGTGTCCATTGTTGAGGAATATCCAAATCTGGATCTGATCGGTAACGCAAGGGTTGATTCTGTCATGTATGATCTTGCACCTGAACGCACCGGTCACCGGGGACGTCCTGCCAAACATGGAAAACGTCTTTCAGTTGAAACAGATTTTACTTTTTCAAATGAAAAGATTGGCGATTATTATACCAGTGTTCGCCGAGTTATGACCAGGATTTTTGGCAACAGGGAAGTCCTTGCCTATGTCACTACCACGAAAAAAGAGCATGGTACAAAACGACTATTTTTCAGTACGGTTTTTCCGGAAAATCTGCCGATTTTCTGCGCCTGTCAGGAAAAAGCACCACTGAATCCGGCTGACAGTGACTGGATGAAATACATTCCACTGTTACTGTATTCGTTTCGCTGGAATATTGAAACAAGCTACTATGAACAGAAAACTTTCTGGTCTTTTTGTAACTATATGGTGCGAAGCTGTAAAGGAATTGAAATGATGGTCAATCTGATTAATATCAGTTACTGTGCTATGAAGATTCTACCCTATCAGAACGAACATTTTTCTCAATATCGCACAAAAAGTGTACAGGAGTTTCGTTTTGAATTAAGTCAGGGTATTCGTAGTCAGATATTTTTTACCATTTTCGTCAAAAATATCGAAACACATATAAAATCAAATGCTATGATAAAGGCTTTAAAACAACTGGCTTGCCAGCGCGTCTACCATTTATAAAGTTGTAAACTGGTGTAGGAACATACATAATAAAATGCAGTCAATGATTTTTTCGTTATTCCGGATAAAAAATGCTGATACAGAAACTGGATGGAATGTGCGGATTCCAAAGTCAGTATGGATAGTATCAGCAGAAATAAGGTATCTGCTGTTGGAACAGAAAAAGTTTCAAAATAAATCAAAAAATATTGATGAAGTCTACCAATCAGTGTTTTTTCGTTGTATAATGTTTTTGTCGTACAGGATCACTTTCTTTCATAATGTTTTAGGCAAACTCATTATACATCAGAAAGTCCTGTACGATATTTTTTATTTCAGAAAAAGTTGTAAAGTGGTGAATTATTATTAACCATTATTAATCATTATTAATCATGAGCAACTACTAGTAAAAGATTGAGTCTGCAAATCAGGTGTCAATTTCCACCGCATCCGCCACATCCATTGTTTCCACCACATCCGCCACCCGGTCTTCCCGGACCGCCCGGACCTCCTGGACCTCCGCCCGGGAACGGGAATCGGTCATTGTCATTTCCGGTCTCGAAACCATCTCGAAAACCTTCCTCGTAGCCTTCCCGGAAGCCATTGCGAAATGCCTGACGATTGCGGTTGTTCCAACCGTTGTTTCCGTTGCAGCCATTTCTGCATCCACCGCATCCACATCCGTTTGAGTTGATTCCACATCCTCCGTTGCAACCATTTCCGCATCCATTGCATCCACACATATTTGAAAGCTCCTTTATTTGTCTTTGTAACATATCTTATGTGGACAGTTAGACATGTGTGAAAGACATGCTTTTTGAAATCTGATGGGGTCGAAAAAGGGGACAATTTCAGAGTGGCGAAATGTACAAAAAAGATGGTTTAGATTTGTCTGAAGTGCCAGTTGCATTTCGAGGATAAGTGTGGTATTGTATACTTACAAGCTAATTGTATACAATCTAAAAAGAATGTATACAAAAATAAAAGCACGGAAAAGGAGAATAAACGATATGGATTACATCAATAACTATTCCCTGGAAGGTAAAGTAGCTCTGGTTACCGGAGCATCCTACGGAATCGGTTTTGCAATCGCAACCGCTATGGCTAGTGCAGGCGCAACGATCGTCTTCAATGATATCAAGCAGGAACTGGTAGATAAGGGTATCGCAGCTTACGAGGAGAAGGGCATCAAGGCTTACGGTTATGTATGTGACGTAACCAACGAGGATGCAGTCAATGAGATGGTTGCAAAGATCGAGAAGGAGGTTGGCGTCATTGATATTCTGGTAAACAATGCCGGAATCATCAAGAGAATCCCGATGATCGAGATGTCCGCAAAGGATTTCCGTCAGGTAATCGACGTAGATCTGAATGCTCCGTTTATCGTTTCTAAGGCAGTTATCCCGAGCATGATCAAGAAGGGTCACGGAAAGATCATCAACATCTGCTCCATGATGTCTGAGTTCGGACGTGAGACCGTTTCTGCATACGCAGCAGCAAAGGGTGGCTTAAAGATGCTGACCAGAAATATCTGCTCTGAGTACGGCGAGTACAACATTCAGTGTAACGGTATTGGACCTGGTTATATCGCAACTCCGCAGACCGCTCCGCTGAGAGAGAAACAGCCAGACGGTTCCAGACATCCGTTTGATCAGTTCATCGTTTCCAAGACCCCGGCAGGACGTTGGGGCGAGGCTTCCGATCTGGGTGGACCGGCAGTATTCCTTGCATCAGATGCATCTAACTTTGTAAATGGTCAGATCCTGTATGTAGATGGCGGAATTCAGGCATACATCGGAAAACAGCCTTCATAATGATTTCGTGAAAAATCCTGATACATGAAGCAGGTTTTCTCTTGAACGACAAAAGCTCAAAGCTCTTTCTGCCGTCTTCGGATGACAGGAGGAGCTTTGTTTCGTTATTGAGGAATGGAAGTGAACAAAAAAGAAAGATTTGCATTTCCGGCATTATTCTTGTAAAATAGTAGGGATTTCGTAGAAATTTTCATTAAGAAAAAATACCGGAGACGGGTTCTGGAAATAAATATGGAAAACAAATATTGGGAATGGTGGAAGTGAAGGAGTGAGTGACAGCTATGGGTGAGAAGTGTCTGAAGAATCGCGGGGATTATGTGTTTGATACCTTAAAAAAAGAAATTTTGAAACTGGAATTGAAACCGGGACAGGCGATCAGTGAAAATGAGATCTGTGCTCGTTTTGATGTTTCGAGAACGCCGGTTCGCGAGGCATTGCGCAGACTTCAGGAGCAGGGGTTTGTCCGCACAGTCCCGTATTCAGGGACGTATGTGACACTTCTGAATCTGGATGACATTCGCCAGATGATCTACATGCGAATCGCAGTGGAGCTGATGGTGATGAAGGATTTTATGCAGGTTGCCACTCCGCTTCTTTTGGAGGAGGTTCGTCACCAGATCCGCTGTCAGGAACTTCTGATTCAGCAGGCAAAATTTGAGCCGGAAGAATTTTATGCGATGGACGATCAGATGCATATGGTATGGTTCTCCGCGACGGGAAGACTTAAACTTTGGACGGTCATTCAGGCACAACAGCTTCATTATACGCGTTTTCGGATGCTTGATTTTGTGACAGAGACAGATTTTACCCGTATCATCCGGGAGCATGCGGGGCTTTTGGATATGCTGGAAAAACGAGATACACACGATTTGGAAAAGGCATTGAAAAAGCATTTGTCCATTAGCATGACGAGGATGAAACATGCGATTGAGGTGGAGTATCGAAATTATTTTGAACCGGACAGCATTGATTTTGAGGAAAATCGGTTGTTGTAGGACGAGAACGATATTGAATAAATCAGGTGATATGAAAAATCAAAAGTGCAAAATGAAAAGTGCAAAATGATAGAGAAAACAGGGGATTTTATCACGCAGAGAGGATGTTCTCCTGTTTTTTTATATCAATCGAAATTAGGCGATATTATTAATTGGTATTAAGTGGCATCAATCAAATTTTCTTCATAAATTCTTTCGGATTCTTCGGTTGCATATCCAGACTGATTATTATAAGATAAGAGAGTAGTAACACTTCAAAAACGGAGTGGTTGCGGTTTGATTTCTTTGGGGACAATAAAAAATATTTGGAGATATCATTTTGAAAATCAGATTATCGGGCAGAAAATCACTTTTGCTGATTTTTTTGTTACTGTCATTTTTACTGCTGATTTTTTTTGGCGTACTCATTTATATGAAAAAGATTAATATCAATCAATTCTGGGTAAAACAATATTCCATACATGGGATCGATGTCTCCCATCATCAGGGAGAGATTGACTGGAAAAAATTAAAGGAAGAAAAGGTACAGTTTGCTTATATCAAGGCGACTGAGGGAAGTGGTCATGTGGATGACCAGTTTGAGGACAACCGCAAACAGGCGCAGGCGGTTGGAATCCACACGGGAGCCTATCATTTTTTCAGTTTTGAGAGTGCTCCGGAGACGCAGGCAAAAATTTATATGGAGACGGTCGGAGATCTGGTCGGACAGATGATTCCGGCCGTGGATGTGGAGTACTATGCGCTTGGGAATGCAAAAATGCCGGAGCCGGAGGAGATTGCCTCCTCCCTGCAAAGGTTTCTTGACATTTTGGAAGAACATTATGGAAAGAAGCCTGTGATTTATACCACATACAAGTTCTATTTCCGTTATATTCGCGGGAAATTTTCGGACTACCCGTTGTGGATTCGCAACACTTATTATCCACCTCTCGACATCGCCGGATGGTCTTTCTGGCAGTATTGTGATGAGGGACGATTTGAGGGTGTTGCGGACCAGAAAGGCGATGTGGATCTGGATGTATTTCGGGGGACAGAGGTGGAATTTCAGAAGTTTTTTGTTCAGCAGAAATGATGAATCTGGAAAATAATCAGTAAACAACAGGGAGAGTTAACGGGAAGACAGAAAGAAAACGATGAGCAATTTACAAGACGTTAATGAGATAAAAGAGATTAAAGAGATTAGAGAAAATAGTGGAGCTGATAAAAAAATCAGAGCGCTTAGTGAAATCAGTGAAAGAAAAGAAGTTGGGAAAATTTTGGAAATTTACGAGGCGGATTTCGGATGCGAGGGGCGACCGGACGGACAGGAGACGATGGTGATGGTTTGCTTGAAATCTGAGAAATCCGGCTTGGAGCATACGATTCAGATAAGAGATTCTTACTTGGATGAGAAAGGAATTTGTGAGGGGGATCTTGTCTGTTGGGCAAAAAGGGAGAATGGGACGATCGATCCTGTTTCTTTGGAAAAGTCCGAGATTGAACTTGAAAAAATCAATTTCAGGCAAATCGGACAAGGTACACGAGAGAAGAACGAGACAGAAGAACTGGTGGAGGAAACACGTTAGATGGAGGCATATTATTACAGCAAGATGAATCGGGAATGTCAGGTGGTTTATCGGGCGATGAAACAGGGATTTGAGAGCCTGGCAGAATCTTTTCAAGTCCCGCGTCTTGAGGGACGTCTGCTCCACGAGGTGTTTTTCCAGTTGCGTCTGGACCATCCGGAGATCTTTTGGGTTTCCGGTTTTAAGTACAAGTATTATCAGGATTCTCCGAATTTGATTATGATTCCGGAGTATTTGTTTGAGAAGAATAAGATTCAGGAACACCAGAAGGCATTGAAGGCGCGCGTGGAGAAACTTGTGCGCCCCGCGCAGAAGATGAGCGAGTGGGAGAAAGAGAAATATATCCATGATTTTATCTGCGAGAACGTCCGTTATGATAAGTTAAAAAAGCCGTACTCCCATGAAATTATTGGACCGCTCGGACAGGGGGTTGGTGTCTGCGAGGGCATTGCAAAGTCGGTGAAAGTGCTTTGCGATGCGCTGGGAGTCTGGTGCATGATTGCACTCTGCGGAAACAATCCGGAGAAGGGAATCAAGTATCGCCATACATGGAATATCGTGAGGATCAATGGAACGTATTATCATCTCGATGTGACGTTTGACAACAGCTTGAGCAGAGAGAAAAAGTATGGAGATGGGACGAGAGGAGCAGGCGGAAAAGATGCCGGAGCGAAAGCAGGGGAGAAAATTCGCTATGATTATTTCAATCTGGATGACAAGGCGGTATTTCGAGATCACGAACCGCTGATTGCGCCAGCGCCCTCCTGTACAGATGGAGATCATTTCTACTATCGGGAAAAGAAACTTTCATTCACGAAGGTGGAGGATGTCTATAAGCGGGCACAGCAGACAGCGAAAAAGGGAAAAGAATTTACGTTTCATTGGAGAGGCGGTTATCTGACGAAGGCTGTGCTCGAGGAATTGCTTGAGTGCATGGCAAAGGCGGGAACAGAGAGACAGAAAAAAGCGAAACTCAGCTTGAACTGGTCACAGGCGGTAATGCGCCTTTCCTATGTGCCGGATGAGACGAGATCTCCGGAGGAGCTTGCGCAGATGGTGACGATGGAAGATGCAAACGAAGGAGAGCAGGAGTGATGAAAGTGATAGAAGCGATAGATCCGTTTAGACGATTGGAACAGCTTCTTGCACAGGATCAATTTGAGCTTCTGCTGGAAGAAGAGAACGAGCAGAAAGAAGAACAGGAAAAGCAAAAAAATCAGGGCGAAAATCAGGAAGAAGACCACGAACAAAATCAAGAAAAAAACCAGAAGGAAAAGAGAGAAAAACAGAGAGAAAAACGCCGTGATCTCCGCCTTGTTTATCTGATGAACGATGCGACGGAAAGTTTTCTTGTCTTTGAACATGCGGTGATTACGGGAATATATCAGGCGGATTACGAGGGCGAGTTAGAGGCTTCGCTGGAATGTCAGGAAGACGCGGAGAGCCCGTATATTCTGATTGTTCGTCAGGGTGACAGTGTGGTGACGATTTTCTTCCGGGATTTAAAATTTGAATGTCATCTATATGATTACGGGCAGATCGGACATTTCTGGGTCAGCGGATATGAGTATTTGCGCCAGTTGGAGTATCGGATTGCAATTTTGAGGGACAAGTGTGAGTACCTAGGGGAGGATTTTTGTACGGATGAGGAGAGAAAATTTGCGTCTCTGGCACACTTTCCGCCCCTCAATCACACGAACTATCCGGCAGTTCCGGAGCGCTATCTCGTACCGCAGGAGGAACCGTGGATTCCGACTGAGCAGGCGATCTCTGTCATGGAGGAGCTTGCAGGAGAGGCGGGGGATCGCAGATTTCTGTACCTTCTCAAAGTTTATCGCAGGCATTCGGGCAGGATGATGGCGCGTTTTCTTGCAATGCTTTTACATACGAATGCCCATGCAAAAGTGACGGATCTTTTGGAGGCGCATCTCAGACGGAGTGCAGGAGTTTATCCGAAGCGATCATTTGGAAAATCGGCGGATGCCTGTTTTGAGGCTGCAATGTCGAAGGCGAAACGCAGGCAGGAGGAGCTAGAAAAGCAGGGCGTACACGCGATGATTTTGAGAGAAGAACCATTTGAGATTGCGAGAGATTCGATTGGATTTACCGCCTATCTGATGATCTGGAAACCGGGGTGGATCAACCGTCGAACGGAGATTGAAAAATGGGAGGGACAGTGCTGAGATGGAAGCGATTGCACTTGGCCTGTTTTCGGCAGGTCTTTTGGCTTGTGTGTTTACCGGAAAATCGATTCTGCTTGCGATGATGTTCGGGTATGTACTCTTCTTCGGATACGGGATTGTGCGTCATCACAGCGCAGGGCAGATGGTTCGCTGTTCGCTTGGCGGGATTCGCACGGTGAAGAACATTTTGATTACGTTTCTTCTGATCGGAATGATCACGGCGATCTGGCGAGGCAGTGGAACGATTGCCCTGCTTGTCTGTGAGGCATCACGTTTTTGCTCGCCATCAGCGATTCTTCTCGTGACATTTCTGATGTGCTGTCTGATCTCTGTGCTCACAGGAACCTCGTTTGGAAGCACGGCGACGATGGGCGTGATCTGTGTGACGATTGCAAACAGCATGGGCGTTCCAATTTTTTATACCGGCGGAGCCGTGCTTGCGGGTGTCTTTTTCGGGGATCGCTGTTCTCCGATGTCAACGAGTGCCCTTCTTGTGAGTGAATTGACAAAGACTGATATTTTTAAGAATATCGGAAAGATGGTAAAAACCTCGGTTGTTCCGTTTGTTTTGACCTGTCTGATTTACTGGAAACTCGGACAGACTTACACATCGGGAGCTGGAAGTATCGCGATTGAGGAAATTTTGCGGTCCTATTATGATCTCTCCTGGGTCGTTGTGCTCCCTGCGGTGATTGTGATTTTGTTTTCTGTGTTCAAGCAGAATGTAAAAATCACCCTGCTCGTCAGCAGTCTGAGTGGAATTCTGATTGCTGGCTTTGTTCAGCACCTCGCTCCGGCGCAGATCGTACATCTTTGCGTGTTTGGATTTTCTGCGGAGAGCGCCGAGGTCGCCACCTTTATGAATGGAGGGGGACTGCTCTCGATGACACGCGTCTTTCTGATTGTATGTATCTCCTCATGCTATGCGGGGATTTTCAAGGAGACGCATTTTCTGGATCATCTTCAGGATGGAATCCTTCGATTGGGTGAAAAAATCACGCCGTTTGGTGCAATTTTGCTGACTTCGGTTGTGACAAGTGCGATTGCCTGCAACCAGACTCTCTCGATTATGCTGACGCATCAACTCTGTGGACCTGTGGTTGAAAATCAGGAGGAATTGGCGATTGATCTGGAAAATACGGCAGTCGTCGTTGCACCGCTGATCCCGTGGTCGATAGCCGGGGCAGTTCCGCTTGCGACGGTTGGAGCGCCGGAGAGCTGTTTAATCACAGCTGTGTATCTGTATCTGATTCCGCTCTGGAATCTGGCAGTGCAGGCAATGCAGTATCGGTCACGCCATGATCGATCCCGCTATGCATCGGGGAATGCATAAAGCTGCCTTTGTATCGTTGAGCGCGGTCAGTTTATTCTACTTTCATCATTCGATATCCGACACCGACGTGGGTCTGGATATATTGATGGGAGATGGGAGCTTGCTCTAGTTTTTTTCGCAGTGTTGCCATAAAGACGCGCAGAGATCCGATGTCTGTTTCTAGACTGCTTCCCCAGACATTCTGAAGAATGTATTTGTGGGTCAAAACTTTTCCGGTGTTGTGTGCCAATAAGCACAGTAGTTTGTACTCCATTGGAGTGAGAGAGAGTTCCTGATCGGCAAGATAGGCACAGCCGGATGCATAGTCAATGCGAAGCTGTCCGTTTTCGTATACGGCTTCCTGGGAGAGATTGTTCTGCATGAGTGCAAGACGCCGTTGGACCACACGCAGACGGGCAAGAAGTTCGTCTACCGAAAAAGGTTTTGTCAGATAGTCGTCAGCGCCGGCATCCAAAGCATCGATTTTATCGATATCTTCACTTCTGGCGCTGATGACGATGATGGGAACATTTGACCAGCTTCTGATCCGCCGAATGACCTCAACTCCGTCGATATCTGGCAGCCCTAAATCCAGAAGAATGATATCAGGATTGTGAGAGGCAGCTTCCATCACGGCTCCCTCACCGATTGCGGAAGTGATAAACCGATAATCATGTGCTTTCAGTGTAGTGGTGATCAGATTTCGGACAGGGGTGTCGTCTTCGACTACTAAAACCTGGAATTTACTCATAAAAAGGAACCTCCTCTAATGGAATGGTAAAGCTGAAAATAGCTCCGTGCGGCAAATTGTCAGATACCGAAAGGACTCCGCCGTGAGCTTCTATAATGGATTTGCATAGATACAGTCCAAGTCCCAGACTGCGTCGGTTGTCTGCTATTTTTTGGTTTCCACAGTAAAATTTTTCAAAGATCCGTTCTTTGTCCGCGGGCGGAATCCCATTTCCGGTATCGGCGATGGAAAGCTCTGCCATATTTCCTTTTTTCTTTGAAGTGATAGTGATGGAAGAGTCTGCGGGGGTGTATTTTACTGCATTATCGATGATATTTGCGATAACCTGAACGAGAAGTTTTGCATCTGCTTTGACTAAAATCAGGTCATCATCAAAGGAAACTGAGAGCGTATGGCTGTCCAGTTTCCGCTTAATGTGCCAAATGGCCTCTTCAACAATTTCGCTGAGCAGTTCGGTGGAGGTGCGCAGAGTCATTTTTCCTTCTTCAATCCGGGTGGCATACAAAAGGTTTTCTACGAGATCAATGAGCCACATGGAGTCGTTGTAAATATCGGAATAAATCTGTTGTTTTGTCTCTTCATCAAAATAATTTCCATTGCTCATCAGATTGCTTGCATTTCCGGAAATAGAGGTGAGTGGTGTGCGCAAATCGTGGGAAATTGTGCGGAGCATATTGGCGCGGAGTTGTTCGCTTTTTGCGAGGATTGCCGCGGCCTCTTTTTCACAGAGATTTTTCTCATTTTCAAGAGCGAGTGCTGCTTCTCCGAGAATGGAAAGCAGAATGCTGTGGGCAGGAGCATCCAGGGGCGTGTTTTTTGCCTCGATTCCGATGACTCCGTAAACCCGTTCGTTCATGCGAAGAGCAAAATAGAGATACTGGGTGTGTGAGTGAGTATCTGTGGTTGCTCCGGCTGTGTGATTATTCGCTAAAACCCATTCTGCTGCGGCCCGTTCACTCTCAAAGTGATAGGAAACAGGAATATTTGAAGTCTCTTTTGCCTGTGAAAAATAGGGTTCAGACAGTTTACCGTTTACATTTTCAAAGATTACTACGTTTCGTTCCAGAAGTTTTTGAATCTGCTTTGCTGTGGCTTCAAAGATTTCTCTTTTTCCATTTGCTTTGGAGAGCAGTTGGTCCGTGTCAAATAAAACTTTGGTTCGGTATGCAATCTTTGCAGATTGTCCGGCCTGTGCTTTGTATCGGATTGCCATGGTCCCTGTGATATAAGCGGTCAGAAACATGACAATAAAGGTGACCGGATATCCAGTTCCATAGGCGGTGAGCGAAAATTTTGGAATGGTAAATAAATAATTGAAAATACATACACTTGCGACAGAAGAGATCAAACTGTAAACCTGATGAGACGTCACGATGGAGGTTAACAGAACCCCCAGAATGTATACCATAATGATATTTGCACTTGTAAATCCCAGATGATCAAATAAGATGCTCAGCAGAGTGGCACCGAAAAGGATGGCACTGCTCTTGAGTGTGTTTGTGAAAATGCTGTGTTTTTTTAGATAATCGTTTCTTCTTTTCTGACGGTAAGGCAGTTCGCTACACAGATCCGGAATGATGTGAATATCCATTTCTGGATCGTAGGAGAGGAGCTGTTCGGTCAGGGTAGATTTTCCAAAAAAACGCTTACGGGTCATCGCACTTCTGCCAAGGACAATTTTGGTGATACCGGATAATCTGGCATATTCGGCAATCTGGTAGGGGACATCATCCCCGTATATAGTCTCAATATTCGCACCAAGCTGTTCTGCAAGTTTGATATGGTTGTGTAGCCGTTCTTTGTTTTCAGGTGTTTCTTCTGCAAAGTCAGGTGTTTCCACAAAGAGAGCGGTGAACTGACTGTTGAATGCCCGTGCCATTCGGGCAGCTGTTCGGATGATCTTTGCATTTGAGGGTGCTGAGGACAGACAGGCGAGGATATGCTCATCGGTGTGAAAATTATTTGTTTTTGAAAGTTGGCTCGACAGGCGTTTTACCCGATCTGCACAGCGCCTGAGAGCAATTTCCCGCAGAGCGGTTAATTGTTCGACGGTAAGTTTGGAATCAGCAGTGTTTTTTTCTTGTAAACGTTCAATGAGTTCCTGCGGTTCGATGTCAATTAATTCTACTTGGTCTGCATTGTCGAAGATGGAATCTGGGATGCGGTTCCAGGTGGTGATTCCTGTGATGGAGGCCACAGTATCATGAAGGCTTTCAAGGTTGCTCACGTTGACGGTCGTGTATACATCAATTCCATGATTGATCAGTTCCATTACTTCCTGATAACGTTTTTTATGGCGGCATGGCGCCTGATTTGAATGTGCCAGTTCATCGACCAGAATCAATTCAGGATTCCGGCTCAATGCAAGATCGATGTCAAAATTCTGTTTTTCACAGCTGAGCCATTCGAGTTGGCTGAGAACATCCGCTAATTCTGAGTCTTTTTCTAAAGTATGCAGGGCAACGTAACCGACAACGACATCTATTCCCTGTTCTTTAGCGGTCAAAGCAGCCTTTAGCATGGAATGGGTTTTGCCGATGCTTTCTGCATAACTGAAAAAAATTTTTAAACGCCCTTTTTTTATTTGATCCATGTGCGTGATCCTCCTGGTCTACGGCAAATTTTATCACAAAAACGTTGTTTTTTCCACCAGGAATACGTTCTCAAATGCGAGTAGAATTCGATCACGGCATTGAGAGGAGACATGTCTGTTCCACACGATCCAGAAACAGCAGTTCGCATCTGGATTTTTGATATGGATACGTCCAAAATCGGGATCGTCCGGCAGTTTCTGGATGTTTTGTTCAGAGATAAAAGCGAGGTCCACCGCACCATCGGAAATTCTTTGTAAGAGCTGACGAAAACTCCTGATGCTGAAATGAAATTCCATGCATGGACTTATATGAAAGCAGGAGTCTAATGTTTTGATGGAAAGATTCAGCAGGACAGGGGTGTCAGTGGCAATGGAGATGACGGTGCTTTGCTCAGGCAGAAACTGTCTGTTGTTCTGCTCCATGAAATCATCAAAACGCTTTGATAGATAATATCCAAATGAAAAAATAATGAGCGCGGTAACGCTTAAAAGCAGTTTGTCAGTCCACTTCATTTGCTTCACCCCCATATGTTTGTTGTTCGTATATGTATGTTTATATCTTGCAGAAGGTCTTGATGCTCAGATATGGAAACATTTTTGAATTGCCTTCTGCGCTCCGAGGACAAGAATGGATTTCTCAGCGCTGAGAACGGTATCCGGTGTGATATTCATGTGCAGTTTGCCATTCTCTCGAATGGCGAGAATGCTGATGCCGTATTTTTTGCGGATGTCAAGCTGGAGAATGGATTTTCCGGTCCATTCTGAGGGGACAGAGAGTTCAAATATGGAGTAATTTTCGTCCAGTTCAATGTAGTCTAAAATATTATCGGACGTACAGCGGATCGCAGTCCAGGAAGCTAACTGTTTTTCCGGATAGACAACTTCATCTGCTCCATTTCGCAGTAAAAATTTTTCCTGCACTCCGGTGGAGGCCCGGGCGATTACTTTTTTTGCACCCAGTTCTTTTAAGAGAGAGGCTGTCTCGAGAGAATTTTGAAAATTGTCTCCGATGGCGACAATGCACGCATCAAAATTTCGTATTCCGAGAGAGGAAAGAAATTCTTCATTTGTGCTGTCTCCAATCTGTGCATTTGTGACGAAGGGAAGAACAGAATTTACGCGTTCTTCATTGCTGTCTACTGCCATAACCTGGTGGTTTAATTCGTTGAGTTTCCGGGCAATGTGTTTGCCGAAACGTCCAAGTCCAATTAATAATACTGATTTCATAAATAAACTCCTTATCCGACGGTTAGTTTTTCTTGGGGGAATCTCGCCGTGTGTCCTTGATTTCCAGATAGAGCGGAAAAAATAAGAGTTAAACCGCCTACCCGTCCTATGTACATTAAGAAAATTAAGAGGAATCGGGATAAGATTCCGAGTTGTGGGGTGATTCCGAGTGTCAGGCCTACGGTACCGATTGCTGAGGCGGTTTCAAATAGGCAGACAAGCAGGGGAAGATTTTCGATTCGGCTGATGATAAACCCTCCGAATACGAATAAGGTAAGGTACATCATCAGAATGGTTGCGGCATTCCGGATCGTGTCATCATCAACCCGTCGCCCAAAGAAATGGGTGTGCTCCCTGCGACGGAAAACGGAGATCGCTGTGGAGAGAAGGACTGCGATTGTTGTCGTTTTCATACCACCGGCAGTGGATCCGGGAGAGCCTCCGATCAGCATCAGAATGATCATGATGGCAATGCCGACTTCGCTGAGCTGGGTCAAGTCGATGGTGTTGAATCCGGCAGTCCTCGGAGTGACTGCCTGAAAAAGGGAGATGAGGATCCTCTTCCCGACCGGAATATGTTCAAATTCCAAAAAGAAAAAATAGAGTGCAGGAAGAACGATCAGCAGGGAGGTTGTCAGAAGGATGATTTTGCTCTGCATGCGATATTTTTGAATATGGCAGGTGTGGCTTTTGATATCATCCCAGGTCATAAATCCGATTCCGCCAAGGATGATAAGTGACATGACAGAGAGATTGATGACAGGATTTTCAATGAAGGATGTCAGAGAGGAGTAAGGCGCTTCGATTCCCATCAAATCGAATCCGGCATTGCAAAATGCTGAGATCGAATGAAAAAATGCGTACCACATTCCTTTTCGTGCTCCGAACATTTTATAAAAACTTGGAAACATGCTCACTGCACCGATCAATTCAAAAATTATGGTTATTTTGATGATGAATCCGGTTAATCGCACAATTCCGCCCACTTTATGTGCAGAAATTGCCTCCTGCATCGTACTGCGCTGTTTTAGGCTGATTCGCTTTCCAGATATGACGGAAATTGCGACTGCCACGGTAATAACGCCCATGCCTCCGATCTGGATGAGAAAAAGGATGATGGTCTGCCCGAATGTGCTCCAGTAGGTTGCGGTATCTCTCACGATCAGCCCAGTAACGCAAACTGCTGATGTGGCAGTGAAAAGTGCGTCGGTGAAGATTGCCCCCTTTCCATCCTGAGTGGAAATCGGCAGCATCAACAGCAGACTTCCCAACAGAATGACACCTGCAAAACCGAGAATAATAATCTGTGAGGAGGATAAATGTTTTTTTATGTACCTTGTGTGTCTTATGTGTTTCATATTTGTATCCTTGTCTTTATTTGTGTTTTGCCTTGATATTTACTGCAAGTTGTTTTGATTTCTGCTTTTATTATTCCATATGAGGCATAAAATGTGTATTAGTGTCGATTTGACGGTATTAAATTTGTATTAAGATGGGCAAAAAATATTTTTTGTTGCACCAGCGGAAGAAACACGATAAAATAAAAGATGGAACGCATTTACTGCATTCCGCTTCACCAGTTCTGGGAGGAGTATGGGTTTTCCGCCTGTATCGGAGGTGTCCGGTCTTACATTTGATTATCCCGAGAACACACTCCGGCTGGTGAGAACTTCATAATGAAGAATGAAAAGTTCATAAATATCATAAATAAAAAATAAGGTCTGATTTTTTAGCGCATGCAGAGAGAATTCGTTTGATTCTTTTCTGCATGCGCGTTTTTGTGAATGGAAAAATCAAAAATCAAGAATTAAAAATCAAGAACTAAAATCGAACATATGATCGAAAATAATTGCTATTTTGGAAAAAATGTGATAAGATAAAGGAAAATAAAAAAGTGCCCAAGAGGCATGAAACGATGTCACCAGTTTGTGATATGGGGACGGTGACAAGCTGACAAAGCAGAATGGCTGGAATGTAGTGTGATAGATGGAATGCATTCTGTCTTTGAAGGAAGAGAGGAAAGAGGGAGATATGCCGAAACTTTTTGATATGATTCCATCTGGTTTTTTTAACTGCCTGTCAAGCGCGGGCAATAACCAGATTTATTCGGATTGCCTCCAGTTGATTTATGATCAGTATGAGAGGGAGGTATCTTATCGGATCGCGCGAAGCCGAATTCGAGACGCACTGGCATCGTATCTGCTTGAGAATCAGGTCAATGAGCTGGAGCCGGATCTGGATCTGAGCATGAATCTTGAACAGAATCTCGATCAGAATTTTGACCGGAATTTGGATGATCAGGAGACAGGTCCCGATCCGTCTTTGGAAGCAGATAGAAACTTAAGAAAAGAGAATGTGGATAGGGAGGAGACTTCTTCCTCGGCAAGGCGAAACTATAATGAACTGGCGAATGCGGTGATTCGCCGTTTTTGTTCTAAAGAGGTCGGCTGGCTTGAGGAAGACACGGATGATGCCACCTATGAGAAGCACATCGAGATGACGGAACAGGGGATTTTGCTCGCAGAGTTTTTGCAACAACTGCGAAAGCCGGAGCGGGAGGAGTTTTCCAGCTACCTTTATAACATTTACAATATCCTGCACAATGAAGATCAGTGGAAGCATGAGCCGTATGTAAATGGTTTAAAGAATATTTACCGGAATGCAAAGATGCTCTCGAAATCCCTGAAACGTCTCTCCACCTTTATCCGAAAGATCATTGAGCGGATGGCTGAGGAGGAGACGCTTGAGAGTCTGACGGAGAATGTGATCGAGTACTGCGAAGGAGATTTCATCCGGGAGTATGCGCGTCTGACGAAACAGCAGAATATTCATCTGTACCGGACGTTTATCCGACAGAAACTCGACGAGATTCAGAACGATCAGGATCTCTGTGAGGAGCTTGTAAGAGAATGTGCGAAGGAAGAAGAGATCACACTCTGGGAGGCGGAAGATGCTGTCCTTGATATGATTCAGGCGACGCGCAATTTCCTGACGGAAGACTATGACAAGATTATGCGGGATATCAAGCATAAAATCAATGTCTACTTACAGATTGCGATTGGCAGAGCGCGATTTATCCGCAATCAGGACACGGATGTGCGCGGAAGTGTCGAGCAGACGATCCGTTATCTTGCGCGGGAGATGAAGATGGTCGGATGGAAAGATTCGCTCGGGGAAGATTTGCAGTCGCTGTTCGCTCTGGAAAAGAATGAGTTTCTCGACCTTGATTCTCTGCGCTATCCGAGAAAGATACAGAGAATCCGCAAGGAGACGGTTTCGGAGTTTCAAGAGATGACGAGTGAGGATGTCGAGCAGGCTCGTCTCGCACACGAGAGAGAGTCCTACAATCCATACTCGAAAGACCGGATGAAGCAGTATTTGGATCGCGCGATGGAGGAGGCGATTCGAAAGAGCGATTGTGTGGGTGAGACAGAGACGGGGAAAGGATCTGCGGTTCTCACGAGTGAGGATCTTCCGCTTTCAGACAGTGAGGATCTTCTGTGTGCATTGTCTGCGGTTGCCTATGCGAATGAAAATGGCTACACCGTAGAGCCGGCGGACGGATATGTGAGGGCAGATCATCTGCTCCTGCGTCGGTTTGAGATTCGCAGGGCAGACAAGCCAGATGAAATAAAATAAATACGATTCCGTATGTACTTTATATGGGATTTTACATAGAGGGAGAAAAGAAGATGGGCATGGATGCTTACTGGGAGGACTATACATCATCGGAAAAGAGTATGTTTACAAAAGCCTGCCGAAGACTTTTGAAGGGAACTTTTGTGGTTCGGGACAGGGATGAGGACAGCAAAAAGCTGTATTATTTTATCACGAAGAGACCGGACCCGATTTCCCTGTATTTTTCTTATATTGGATTTGAGATTGTGATAGACCGCGAAAACGGGGTTGTGATGCTGAAAAACTGTGCGCAGTCGGGGGAGGACGGAAAGATTCAGGCGAATCGATATGCCCTGCGAAAAGTGGACAGCATGGTACTCTGTTGTCTGTGGACGCTCTACATCGATCGGATTCGCTCGGGCAGACTCTCGAGAGCGGTTCAGATCTCCATGACGGATCTGAGACTGGAGCTGGACAAGTACGGTCTGAAGGATCTTGTGGATAAGAGCACGATGAGTGCGATTCTCACGATCTTTTCGAGTTACAACCTGCTGGATCTCGAAGGAAAAGTCGGAGATCCAGACTGCCAGATCTGGTTGTATCCGTCTCTCCAGTTTGCGCTGAATACGGATGAGATCCGCAGATTTGTGGAGAATGCGGACAGACGGATGAGAGATCTCGAGGACGAGGACGAAGACAGATTGACGATGGACAGGATGACGGACAGGGATGAAAACGAAGACAGCGAGGATGCAGACAGTGACAGAGATGCAGTGGAAGGAGACGCCGATGAAGACGGAGATGAATAACAGAAAGACGGCAACGAAACTGCTTTTGGTGCAGTGGTCGCGATTTCAGAATGTGGAGATGTGTCTTGAGGGTTCTACGCTCTTTACGGGAGTCAATACAAGTGGAAAATCTACGGTTCTCGATGCAATGACGTATCTGCTCACGGGAAACACCCAGTTTAACAAGGCGGCGAAGGATAAGGACCGCACGGTTGTCGCCTATGTCCGCGGAGATACCAAGAGCAATGGACCGGATCGCTATCTCAGAAGCGGAGAAGTGATCAGTTATGTTGCAATGGAGTTCTGGTCACCGGTTGAGGACAGCTCACTTGTGGTCGGTGTCTGCATCGAATCGCCGGACGAGACGAGTTATAAGAGCAGTTGGTTTGTCTGCCGGGATACGACACTCGCGGATATGAATTTTGCGCGTGTGGATGGCGGACTTCTCCGCGTGACGCCGAGATCAGAGCTTCACACGGCAGAAAAGAGACTGAAGTCTGCGGATTTTCTGTCGAGAGACCGTGGTGTGGAGCAGGTTTTGCGGGCACTCGGACTTCGCTGTGATCCGATTCGCTACCGGAACAAACTCCTGAAAATGATGGCATTCAATCCGGAGAACAATATCGATCAGTTCATTCAGGAATGTGTCTTAGAGCCGAGCAATGTGGATTCGCTGAAAGATCTGCGAGAGCAGAAGGCACAGTTTGAGCGGATTCGCCAGATGTATCAGATGATGCGTGAGAGCAGGGATCAGCTTGAGAAGGTTGAAAAGAGAAGCGTGGACTATGAGAATCGCCTGCGCCGTCTGCGGATTCGTCAGATGATGTTCTGTTATCAGCAACTTCAGGAGAAGGAGACGCACAAGAAAGAGCTTGAGCAGAAGCTGGAAGTTTTGCACCACCAGGAAGAACAGCTCAGACTTCGCCAGGGAGAGATGGATGAGCGGTATGAGCACGCCTCCTCTCGCCTGCGAATTGCGGAGAGCAACGATATGTTCCGCGGAATGCAGGACAGCATCCGGGCGATGAAGGGACAGTGTGCGGAGCTTGAGCGTGAGGCAGATCGTTACGAGAAAGAGGAAAAGAAGATTCAGAATCTTCAGCACCGGCTGGAGACTCTGCTTAGCTGGACTCAGCTTGAAGATGGAGAGGGACTTCCTAAGGAAGTGAAAAACACCTTGCTTCATCTGGCAGAAGAGGGGATGACATCGGAGCGAAAGACGGAGCATTTCTTAACCTTTTCTTCCTATGTGCAGAGACTCGACCGAAAGTTTCAGAGTCTCGAAGTTCACAGTGAGGACAAGAAGAATCTTCTCTCGGAGGAGAGGGAGAGCATTGAGCAGGACATCAAGAAACTGCGCGCAAACCGGATGGTATTTCCGCGAGAGGTTGAGAAAGCCCGAACTGTGATCCAGAAGGAGCTGGAGAATCAGGGAATTCACACTCAGGTCCGAGTCTTTGCCGAGATGGTTCAGGAAGTCAAAGCACCGGAGTGGCGAGCTTCTATCGAGACTTTCCTTGGGAAAAAGCGTTTCGATCTGATCGTCGATGGTGAGTACTGTGAGAAGGCGATGGAGATCTTAAAGAGTCGGAAGCTGAAGAATTGCAAGGTTGTCATCACAGACAAACTTCCGGAGACTCCAGTGACGGAGGGATCGGCATCGGAGATTTTGAATGTCCCGAATGGGTTTGCGCGCAGGTATGCAAATTACCTGCTCAATGGAATTCATCTTTGTGAGTCGCTCGGAGAACTGCACGAGTATCCGAAGGGCGGACTGACGAAGGACGGAATGCTTGCAAAGAGCTATGCGGTGTCTGCGATGGATCTTGAGAAGACATCTCTTTGTCTGGGTGAGGATGCGGTTCAGATCCAGCTTGCACAGGCGGAAGCAGACAGACAGAAGAATCAGGAAGAGTACCGGAAACTTGAGGAGGAGACTGAGAGAACGCAAATTCACCGCCAGGAGATTGCCTCTATCGACTGGAATCTCGAGCATTATGATTTTGACGCACAGAAGCGTTTAAAGAAAGTAAAGAGAGAACAGGCAGATCTTGAGCGACAGATTGAGCAGATTCAGAACAGCTCGGAGTTTATGGCAGTTATTCAGGAGCAGGAGTCGGCGAGAAAGGCTTATGAGACCTGTCAGAGGGAGCGCGATGAGGTCGTCGGAGATATCCGAACGTGCTCCGATGCTCAGAGTCAGAATCAGAGAAGCCAGAAGATGATTTCCGGTGATCTTTATAAGCTCAACCGCGAGTATCAGGATCTCTCTTCCAGAAACATGGAGCTTGAGAAGCCGATGATGGAAGAGTATGAGAAACTCAAGAAACAGAAGGGAAGTTTTCAGGTAATTACATTCGGAGCGGTTCGCGACGCAGAGAAGAATGTGAATGACAGCATCCGTGAACTTGAGAATGCTCAGATTGAGTATTGTCGGTTGTCGGAGAAGGATTTAAGTCGGAGAGGAACTGCGTACATCTCCTATTACCGTGAGGAGTACCGAAATCTTGCAAATGTCAAGATTGAGGAAGCGCATCACAAACTTGAGGAGCAGGCAGGACGGCTTGAGAGCGCCTTTATGAACGACTTTGTCGCAGAGATCAATGAGGCGGTTCGAGAGGCGAAGAGCGAGATTGCGTTGATCAACCGTGAACTCAGACAGCTTCCGTTCGGAAACGATACGTATCGTTTCGTGATGGAGGAGAAGCCGGATCGAGCAGTCTTCTTCCGCATTTGCCGTCGCCTCGAAAACTATATGGATTCTCCGGAGGCATATATGAGTTCCGGGCGTGATGACGAGGAGATGGAGCGGGATATTCAGGAGTTCATGAGTGTGATCCTCGATGAGGAGGATGAGAGCGAGTACACGGATTACCGCAAATATTTCACTTACGACATGAAGATCATCAGCCGTCAGGGAGATAAGGAGATTGTAGCAGATCTCTCAAAGAAGCAGGGTTCTGCGAGCAATGGCGAGAAGCAGACTCCGTACTTTATTATTCTTGCGGCGAGCTTGAACCAGTGCTACCCGCAGAATGTCTGCTGTGCCCGTCTCGTCTTCATCGATGAGGCGTTCTCTGCCCTCTCGAGAGAGCGAATCGAGCAGATGGTCAAGTACTTTGAGGAGAATCACTTTCAGGTCTTCTATGCGGCACCGCCGGAGAAGATCAGCAGTATCGGAGCCTTCATCGAATCGACAGTGAGCCTTGTCATCACCGGACGATACACGAATGCAGTTGAGGGACTCGTCAGAGGTTAAAAGAGAAAATCAAGAAAAAGAGAGTCAAGAAAAAGCACCGCTTTTCCATCGTAACAAAAGGGGATAACAGATGGAAAGGCGATGCTTATTTTATATGATAGGAAATAGCGTCCTATCATATAAAAATAGCTCCGCTAGAATGCGCCTTGGTACATTCTTTTTCATATTTGAATCAAATTTTCAAATTAACTCAAACTTATCTCACAAGGCAAGGCTTCTTGGAGTCATACTTCCAGTTCGGAATCAGGTATTGCATAGCCATTGCATCGTCACGATCGTGGGACGGCATGCTGTTGTAGAGACGGTTTGCCTCCATCACGCGCTCCATATCGAGGGTGACACCGAGACCCGGACGGTTCGGAACCTCCAGATAACCGTTCTTGATCTGCGGAGCATCCTTTAAGAGATTCTGACCATCCTGCCAGATCCAGTGGGTATCAAGAGCGGTCGGATGACCCGGAGCGGCAGCGGCAACGTGAGCGAACGTAGCCAGTGTGATATCAAAGTGGTTGTTGGAGTGACTGCCCCAGGTCAGACCCCAGTCATTCAGGATCGATGCCATGCGCAGGGAACCTTCAAGACCCCAGAAATGTGGATCAGCCAGAACAATGTCAACAGACTTGAGTGCTGCTGCATGATAGAACTGACGCCAGTTCGTCGCGATCATGTTTGTTGCAACAGGCATGTTCGTTGCATTCTTGAACTCTGCCATGATCTCACGGCTGGAGAAACCTGCCTCCGGTCCGCAAGGATCTTCAATATAGGAGAGCGTGTTGTGCATATCCTTGCACAGGCTGATTGCCTCTGCGAGACTCCATGCGCCGTTCGGGTCGATATTGATGCGCCCATCCGGGAAATGCTTCTTCAAAGCGTGCACGGTATCCATCTCGTACTCTCCGGAGAAGACACCGCCCTTGAGCTTGAAGCAACGGAAGCCGTATTTCTCCTGAAGGCACTGTGCTTCCTCGACGATCTGCTCGTGGGAGAGCATCGCATTTCGGCGCATCTTGAACCACGGATCAGAGCTTGTGGACTCATCAAGGTACGGCAGATCAGTCTTGTTGCGGTCGGAGACGTAGAACAGATAACCGAGAACTTCCACCTGATTGCGCTGTTTGCCCTCTGCGAGCAGTTCGCACATCGGAACACCCAGGTGCTGACCGAGCAGGTCGAGCAGAGCGCACTCGATTGCCCACTCTGCGCGGACAACGAATTTCAGCTTGCTGATATCGAGAGTCTGGATGCCCTCGCCGTCATCGCCCTCTGCTTTCTTACCACCTCTGTGGATTGCACCGAGGATGGAGCGATATTTGCCGACTTCCTGACCGACAACGAGCGGAATGTAGCTGTTTAAGCATTCCTCGGTATACTCGCCACCGTGGATTTCACCGATTCCGGTGTGACCGGAATTATCCTTGATGATGACAAGATTTCTGGTGAAGTACGGGGCATGTGCTCCGCTGAGTGTCATTTCCATGCTGTCGTATCCGGCTACCGGGATGACCTGCATTTCTGTGATGATTGGTGTTCCTGTCATAATAGAATCCTCCTTAAATATATAAAGATTATGTGTTCTTTTTGAAGAAAATAAAGTTATGTAAAGTCAGATAAAAAATCGTTTGAAAGATGAGAAATCTTGTCTGTCTGACTGATTTTATTATAAAGGAGGCGGAAAAAAATAGCCAATATGTAATAATGATTGAAAAAATTACTTTTGCTTATGGTCAAAAATGCTGTTTACGAATCCACAAAACCCTGTTAAACTGAACGGGAAGGGGAGAGAAAAGAACCTATTTAAAAAATCTGTAAATAGGAATCGGAAAAAGAAAAAGTGTATGAAAAGCAGGGAAAACGGAGAAAAAACGTTTGGAGGATGAGAAACATGACGTGGTTTCAATATGTAATTTCTGACCCGGCTGGGATGCATGCGCGCAGTGCGGGCGCAATCAGCAGGATGGTAGAACCTTTTCAGTCACAGGTGCGTATCCGACTGAAGACAAAAGAGGCGGATGCGAGTAAAGTGATGGCGCTTATGGGACTCAAAGCGAAATGCGGAGACCGAATTGAGATTCGAGTGGAAGGACCGGATGAGCAGGAAGCCGTCCGAATTTTGCAGGCATCGATCCCCACAATTTTGTAAATGGACAAAAAAACTTGAAATGCCTGTGTTGTGTTTGCAGTCATGTTGATTTTAGGTGTGGACAGACTTGACATATCTGCCTGTCGTGTTATAATGAAGTACGAATCAAAAACAAATGAGATATGAGTAATGCGTTGATGAGAAGAGTAGCCCGCCCGAAGCGCACAGAGAGGAATGTATTTGCTGGAAGCATTCTGCGAGGAAGACGAGGCGAAGACCATCTCGGAGCGGTCCTTAATCGGACCCGGTGATTCCGTTATCATCAGAAGGAAGAGGTTGTGAGAGCATCATAAGCCAGAGTGAAATTCAGAATCGAGAAAGATCGAGAAGCATGAAAGCTGGAAATTGGATGACGTGGATTGCTCACAACAAGCAGGGTGGAACCGCGATCGAATATCGTCCCTTGTCTGGCAGTTTGTGCAGACAAGGGATTTTTTGTATGATAGGAAATTGCGTCCTATCATACAAAAAATGCTCCGCAAGGATGCGCACTCGGCGCAGGGGAAGATGGTTGCTGAAGCAACCGCGCCTCGGCGCGAGAATGTGCCAAGGCACATT
>NZ_CFAHBC010000035.1:0-23799 GCF_983179755.1 Brotaphodocola sp.
CACGGTGGTGTGAGAGGACGGCGGTTAGTCACCGCCTCCTACTCGATTAGGAAATGTTATCAGTTATCCTGTAAAATGAAAAAATATTTTGTAAGGGCGCAAAGTAACTAACTATATAATCGATACCTAGAGATTGCAATACCGTGGAGAAACATACCGGATCGCATTACGGTACGAGTTTTGCAAGCTCCGGGAAGAGTCCAAGACTGCGCTTTAAGATTCCTTTCATAAATGCAATCGTGATGCCATAATTCGTAAACGGAATTCCGGCATCGAGCGCTGATTTCTGTCGGTAGAGAACCTCACGCTCGTTGAGCATACATCCACCGCAGTGAATCACCAGCTTAAATTTTGACAGGTCTTCCGGGAAGCCGAGACCGGAACTTGTCTCAATCTCAAGCGATTTTCCGGTGCATTTATGGAGCCAGCCGGGAATCTTGACGGTTCCGATATCTCCGCATTGGCGGTGATGGGTACAGCCCTCGGAGATCAAAATTCGATCGCCGTCTTTCAGCGTGGAGATTGCAGAGACACCGCGAACCGCTGTCTCTAAAAATCCTTTGTAGCGCGCCATCAGAATCGAGTAGGAGGTTAGCGGAAGCTCGTCGGGGACGAGACGGCTCACGAGACCGAACGCCTGACTGTCGGTGATAACCATAGCGGGCTGGATTCCACCTGCCTGAAAACGGGCAAGCGTCTCTTCAAGCTCGGTTTCCCGGCAGACAATGGAGATTGCGCCAGATTCTAAGACCTCGCGGATCATCATTTGCTGGGGCAGAATCAGTCGTCCCTTCGGCGCGGACTCATCGATCGGGATGACCTGAATCACGAGATCGCCGGGATGCAATAGATCGCGGATAAGGTTGCGGGTGGGCTTTCCGGTGTGAACCAGGGAGGCAATGCGCTCTTTTAACTCCTGAATGCCGATGTTTTTTTGTGCACTGACACTGAGAATATTAGCGGGTAAGATGTTGGTGCCCTCAATATTGGCATTTGGAATCTCAGCGCCTGAAATTCCAGTGCCTGAAATTTCAGTGTCTGTTGCAGGTAAATCGTGCTTCTTTGAATTTTGAAATGCAGAAAGGTCGCATTTGTTAAAAACGATGAGAAATGGAAGATCTTTTTCTTTAAAGAGATCAAGAAGTTCCTGATCGGAAGCACCGATTCCTTCCGTGCCGTCCACGACGAGAACCGCACAGTCGGCGCGGTTTAAGATCTGTCGGGCACGTTTGATGCGCTGTTTTCCGAGACTTCCCTCATCGTCGAATCCGGGCGTATCAATGATCACAACCGGACCAAGTGGGAGAAGTTCCATAGATTTTGTTACCGGGTCTGTCGTCGTTCCCTTTGTATCAGAGACGACAGACATTTGCTGACCGGTGATTGCGTTGACGATACTGGATTTTCCGGCATTTCGTCGCCCGAAAAATCCGATATGAATCCGCTCAGCGGATGGAGTTGCATTCAATCCCATAATAGATCCTCTCATAAATCGAAATGATAAAGTAACGAAATTAGAAGCGGAAATCGCGGATTCCCTCTTCGATTTTCTTTAAGTGGTCAGCGCAGATTTCGCGAACCTTTTCTTTCGGAATATTTGAGAGTTCTGCCTGAATCAGTGCCTCACCGATCTTTTTCGTATCCTCGGATGCGTAGTCCATCAGATACTCTTTCAGCGTCATCAACGCGTTCGGATGACAGCAGTTTTGGATCTGTCCGCTCTTGCAAAGACTCATGAAGCGGTCGCCGGTGCGTCCCTCACGGTAGCAGGCAGTACAGAACGACGGAATATACCCAAGCTCCATCAGCCATTTCACAACCTCATCGAGCGTTCTCTGATCGGATACATCGAACTGTTCGGTATCTGTTGGGCGAACTTCCTCCTGATAACCGCCGACGGAGGTGCGGGAACCACCACTGATCTGGGAGACACCGAGACGAATGACTTTCTCGCGGACTTTCTGGCTCTCTCTCGTGGAGATGATCATGCCGGTGTAAGGAACGGCAACGCGGATCAGAGCGCAGAGTTTGGCAAAGATCTCATCGCTGATTCCATTGTCGAAGGTGTTTGGATCAATGTCGTCAGCGCGCTTGATTCGCGGAACGCTGATCGTGTGCGGGCCGACTCCGTGAACGGCTTCAAGATGTTCAGCGTGCATCAGAAGACCGGCAAACTCATACTTGTACAGCTCCAGACCAAAGAGAACACCGAGACCGACATCATCGATGCCACCCTCCATCGCGCGGTCCATCGCTTCGGTGTGGTAGCAGTAGTCGTGCTTCGGACCGGTCGGGTGAAGGGTCTCATAGCTCTCTTTGTGATAGGTCTCCTGGAACAGAATGTAGGTTCCGATTCCGGCTTCCTTGAGCTTTCGGTAATTCTCCACAGTCGTGGCTGCAATGTTGACATTGACTCTGCGGATCGCTCCGTTCTTGTGCTTGATGGAGTAGATCGTATTGATACACTCGAGAATGTACTCGATCGGGTTGTGGAGCGGATCTTCGCCGGCCTCGATGGCAAGACGCTTATGTCCCATATCCTGAAGAGCAGTGACCTCAGCGGTGACCTCCTGCTGTGTCAGCTTCTTGCGCGCGATATGGCGGTTCTTGCTGTGGTAAGGGCAGTAAACACAGCCGTTGACGCAGTAGTTGGAGAGGTAGAGCGGGGCAAACATGACAATGCGGTTGCCATAGAATTTCTTTTTCAGCTCTTCTGCGAGCGTGTAGAGTTCCTCAATTTTCTCCTGATTTTCGCAGGCGAGAAGAACGGAGGCCTCACGGTGAGTTAGACCCTTGCAGAGCTTTGCCTTCTCAATGATCTGATCAATCAGCTCGAGATTGTCCTTGTTGGCCTCCGCGTATGCGAGTGTGTCAAGAATTTCCTGATGGTTGATGAATTCCTCCGCTTTCAGAGATTTTGGATTGTATGCGTACATAATATTTTCCTTTCTTGCAGGTCAGCGAGATTTCTACTTCCCCTTGATCGAACACGATATGTTCAGCATTTTTTCGGGACTAAAAATTTTCAAAGTCAAAAATCCGGCTTTCCTGTCAGAGCGTTTTTATAATTTTATTTTTTTGATAGGAATCTTTTACTCGATTCCGATCAGACTGTCTCCGCGTGAGGACACAATGTGAAATCCGGCGCTTGTGACACGGCGCTCGAGACAGCCACGACATTCGGCAGCCTCCTCACCGGTGCAGATCTTGTTGTCGTAGAGCGCATATTTTTTGCGAACTCCGACGGGTGAGAGATTCGGCATGATGACGTTTGCACCGGAGCGAAGTCCCTCCTCGCGTCCATCGGACTGTGCGGTTCCGAGAGCAGTCGTTGCTGGCAGGAGTACTTTCGGGAGCAGAAGGCGGATCACGGACAGAAGAAACAGCGTCAACTCGACGCTTCCGGCAGGCATCTCTCCAAATGGCGTATCTTTCTGTGGGAGAAATGGGCCGATGCCAACCATGTGAGGCTGAAATATTTTGAGAAAACGCAGATCTTTCACGAGATCCGCAGTTGTCTGATACGGAGAACCAACCATGAAGCCACAGCCTGTCTGGTAACCGATTCGGCGCAGTGTCTCGAGACATTTCATGCGATTGTCAAAACTCATCTGCTCGGGATGGAGCTTCTCGTAGTGAGATTTTGAGGCAGTCTCATGGCGGAGCAGGTAGCGGTCAGCGCCGGCATCAAACAGTCGCTGATAGCTCTCCTCGCTTCGCTCACCGAGAGACAGTGTGATCGCACAGTCCGGGTATTCGGCACGGATTGCGGAGACGATTTTCTCCATCCGCTCGTCTGTGAAATAGGGATCTTCTCCGCCCTGAAGCACAAAGGTGCGGAAACCGAGATCATATCCCTGGCGACAGCAGGAGAGAATCTCGTCGAAACTCAGGCGGTAGCGGTCTGCATGTGGATTGCTACGGCGAATTCCGCAGTAGAAGCAGTCATTTTTGCAGTAGTTGGTAAACTCAATCAGTCCGCGCAGAAAGACTTCCTCATGGTAGTAACGGGCACAGCACTCAGATGCTTTCTTCTTTAAAAATGCGCGGATGCGCCCATCATCCTCGTTTCGTCCGTCAATCAGGAGACGGAGATCCTCATCGGGAAGATCGTGTTCGCGAACCAGAGTCTTGGCGATTGCCATTAAGTCTAAATTCGTCATGTTCGTTATGTTTTTCAAGTCATTCATGATTTCACTCCCGAATAGGCCGCCTTGGAACTAACTCCGGGCAGTTTTCCGATCTTTCCTGACAGTGCGGAGATCACCGGTTGGGGGGCATCGATCGCGATACTGATGATGCTCAACTGCTTTTGACGATAGGGAATTCCCATGCGTCCGATGATGAAAGTGCGATACTCATGCAGAATGTCGTTGAGCGCTTCAACGGAATCTGAATTTTCCACAACGATTCCAATGACGGCGATCCGTGTTTCCTCAGCAGGAGACGGAGCATGTTCTGTGTGCAGTTTTGATTCTGGTGTTTTCATGTGCGACAGAGTCCTCCTGGCATATAAAGATGTTTTTAGGCTACTGTTCATGTTCATAGTGCTAGACACGTGTGGGTGAACAGAAACAATTTTAGAATCCAGGACGCAAAAAAGACTGTAACGATTTGTGGATTGGTAGTGTGAATCCAGATTCGCAAAATTCAAGTCAAAGTTATTTGCTGATATTCGTTGAATGGAAGCACAAAAATATCAAATATCATAGTTACAGAATGTGAATTTTGAATAGAAAATAAAATAGGTGAACCTTTCTCCTCAAAATAGTTTCATAGTTTTTTGGCGTCAGGATACAAGAACATCGTATCATAGTGAGAAAAAGTTTGCAATAGGGAGTGCGTGAAAGTGGGGGTAGAGCGATAGGATGTGTGCAGAGATGTTTATTGCTTTTGGGCTTTGATGTTCTTTGATGTTTTCTCTAATGATTTTTTTGGTGCTTTTTCGGCTCCCCTTTTGTGTTGTAAATGTCTTAATGTTTGTTCTCAGTTTGCAAGAGAGAAAAGCCTGTGATAAAATAAGACTCAGACATAAGGAAGGACAAGAGGATGAAATGATAGAAAAAATTGATGAAATTCAGGAACAGCTTGCGGGGGCAGAAAAAGTGTTAGTCGGACTTGGCGAGGAGTGGAAGTGGAATCGTCAGGGCGAGGATGCAAAAGAACGCCGGGAAGAGCTGGTGAGAGCATACGAGAAACTGTATCAGATGCTTCAGAATAAAGATTATTTTATTGTGACGCTTGCAACGGATGCGCTGATCTATGAGACTTCGCTTGGAAGCAAGGCAGAGAACGTGATTTCAACGGATAAAGAGGAAGATGCAGTTTCCTGTCCGTCGGAGAATGCAGAGACACTTGCGGTGATGGAACGTCTGTTTCCATCCAAGAAGCGTCCGGAAGATACCAGATGGCAGAGGATTGTAGCTCCTTGTGGAAATGAGACGTGGAGACAGTGTTCCGCCGCTTGTACGAAGGACATCTGGGAGCCGGGCGAGGTCCCGAATGATATCTGTCCACACTGCGGAGCACCGCTGACTGGAAATACAGTCGAGGCAAATCCTTATATTGAGGAGGGATACCTGCCACAGTGGAATCGTTATACGCAGTGGCTGACGCGCACTTTGAACCGCGAGACTTTGATTTTGGAATTGGGAGCGGGATTTGGCAATCCGGGAGTCATTCGTTTCCCATTTGAGAAGACAGCATTTTTTAACCGCAAATCGCATCTCTGCCGTGTACATGCCCAATTCCCACAGATCACGCAGGAACTGGCAGATCGCGCAGTTGGAATTAAGGAGAATTCGGTTGAGTGGGTGAATCAGATTAAAAATCAGATATGATTGAAATATAATCATACGAAAATGTAAGATACCTAGCTAAGGCGAAAGACGGCGGGAAAATACGCGCAAACACGCTCGCGCTGGATGAGCCGTAAAATAAAAGTGTGCCATAAAGTAAAAATCACAACTCCATCTTGAATGTACAAACGAAGAAACAAAAGTTGTGAAAATAACTGGTGTGTGTTAAACTGTTGAAGTATCCGTAGTGATCGTGGCGTTTCAGCGGACGCAGAGCGGAGGGAAGATACCGTGACAAAAGTTCTGCAATCGAGAAATGTCACAGCGATAGAAAGATTAAATTTGTCCGCAGGATGTCGGGAAAGAGTGTCTGGAGGCAGAGAACAGATGATAGCAATCATTGATTATGATGCAGGAAATTTAAAAAGCGTAGAAAAAGCGCTGACATCATTGGGAGAGAAACCGACTGTGACGCGTGATCCAGATGTGATCCGCAGTGCAGACAAGGTGATTCTTCCGGGAGTCGGAGCATTTGGTGATGCAATGGAGCGCTTGAGACAGTATGGTCTCGTGGATGTGATTCGTGAAGTGACGGCAAAGGGCACACCGTTTCTCGGAATCTGCCTGGGACTTCAGCTTCTGTTTGAGCGGAGTGATGAGAGCGAGGGTGTGGAGGGACTTGGAATCCTTCCGGGAGAGATTCTGAGAATTCCGCCGGCAGAGGGACTCAAGATTCCGCATATGGGATGGAATTCTCTTGAAATCCGTCCGGACAGCCGTCTCTTTAAGAGCGTGGAGAACGGATCTTATGTATACTTTGTTCATTCCTACTATCTGAAGGCTAAAAATCCGGAAATAGTTGTGGCGACATCGGAGTACGGCGTGCAGATTCATGCATCGGTGGAGCACGGCAATATTTTTGCCTGTCAGTTCCATCCGGAGAAGAGCAGTCGTGTGGGACTTCAGATTCTGAAGAATTTCATCAGCCTGTAACGGACTGGGCAGAAGGGAGAACGAGATCAATGTTTACAAAGAGAATCATTCCCTGTCTGGACGTAAAAGACGGACGGGTGGTAAAGGGTGTTAATTTTGTGAATCTGCGCGATGCCGGAGACCCGGTTGAGATTGCAGAGGCTTATGATCAGGCAGGAGCAGATGAGCTGGTTTTTCTGGACATCACCGCATCCTCGGACGGTCGTGATACGGTTGTGGACATGGTGCGTCGTGTCGCAGAGAAGGTATTTATCCCGTTTACGGTTGGCGGAGGAATCCGCACTGTGGAAGATTTTCGTAAATTGCTCAGAGAGGGCGCAGACAAGATTTCTGTGAATTCAGCTGCGATTGATCGTCCGGAGCTGATCTCTGAGGCGGCAGAGAAGTTCGGACGTCAGTGCGTTGTAGTCGCAATTGATGCGAGACGGCGTGCTGATGGAAGCGGATGGAATGTTTACAAACACGGTGGACGGCTTGACACAGGTCTTGATGCCGTTGAGTGGGCGAGAAAGGCAGATAAACTCGGAGCAGGCGAGATTTTACTCACGAGCATGGACTGTGATGGAACAAAGGCCGGATACGACAACGAACTCACGGCAATCATTGCGGAGAATGTCTCCGTTCCGGTCATTGCCTCAGGAGGAGCAGGAACGAAGGAGCATTTCTATGACGCTTTGACAAAAGGCAAGGCGGACGCTGCACTTGCTGCCTCTCTGTTCCACTACAAGGAACTGGAGATTCGCGACTTGAAGGAGTATTTAAGCGGGCGAGGAATTCCGGTTCGCCTGTAAAGCAAAGAACAGAACGATGCAGGAGCGTTTTGCAACAGCAGAAACGAAAGAACAAAAGAACAAAAGAATAAAAGAACAAAAGAAATGCGCAAGAAAAAATACCATAAAAAATTGCAGAAAAAATAAGATACTTGCTGTGCAGGTAGTGCAGGAAAGAAGGACGAAGAAATGGGAGCAATCGCTAACGACTGGCTGGAACCGTTGAGCGGGGAGTTTAAGAAACCATATTATCGAAAGCTATATGATACGGTAAAGCATGAGTATCAGACGAGACAGTGCTTTCCAGATCCGAATGACATCTTCAACGCATTTGAGTTTACCCCACTCTCTGAGGTGAAAGTGGTGATTCTGGGTCAGGACCCGTATCACAATGTCGGTCAGGCTCATGGGCTTTGTTTTTCTGTAAAACCGGATGTGGAGATTCCGCCGTCTCTGGTGAATATCTATCAGGAACTTCACGATGATCTGGGATGCTATATTCCAAATAATGGTTATCTTGTAAAGTGGGCAAAGCAGGGAGTCATGCTGTTGAACACAGTTCTGACCGTGCGCGCACATGCAGCAAATTCTCACCGTGGAATCGGCTGGGAGGAGTTTACCGATGCGGCAATTCGTGTGCTCAATGAGCAGGACCGCCCGATGGTATTTATTCTCTGGGGAAGACCGGCGCAGATGAAGAAATCGATGTTGACGAATCCGAAACATCTGATTCTCGAAGCTCCGCATCCGAGTCCGCTTTCCGCATACCGGGGATTCTTCGGCAGTAGACCGTTCAGCAAGACAAATGCCTACCTCGAGGAGCATGGACTCACACCGATTGACTGGCAGATTGAGAATATCTGATGAAAGAAAAAGAAGAAAAACATTGGCAAAAAAGAGTTTGTGTAAACCTGAGTAGGAGAAAAGAAAAAGGAGATTCAACCTATCATGGAACAACTGATTGAAATTTTAAAAGTAATTGTGCTGGGAATTGTTGAGGGATTCACAGAGTGGCTTCCGATCAGCAGTACCGGTCACATGATTCTTGTGGATGAGATCATTCACTTAAATGTACCAGAGGATTTTATGAATATGTTCCTCGTTGTGATTCAGCTCGGCGCGATCATGGCAGTCGTCATGTTGTATTTTAAAAAGCTGAATCCGTTTGACCCGAGTAAGAGTGCCGGACAGAAGCGTGCAGTTTGTCAGTTGTGGGTAAAGATTGTGATTGCCTGCTTCCCGGCGGCAGTCTGCGGTCTGCTTCTTGATGACTGGATGGAGGCACACCTCTACAACGCTTATGTCGTGGCAACCACTCTGATTGTCTACGGAATTCTCTTTATTATGATTGAGAACCGCAACCACTATACCGAATTTCCGGTACAGCGTGTGACGCAGATTACATATAAGACTGCCTTCATGATCGGACTGTTTCAGATTCTGTCTCTCGTTCCGGGAACTTCCCGATCCGGTTCCACGATCCTCGGTGCAATGATTCTTGGATGTTCCCGCGGAGCTGCGGCTGAGTTCTCGTTCTTCCTCGGACTTCCGATTATGCTCGGTGCAAGTGCACTGAAATTAGTGAAATTTGGTTTCCATTTCACGGGACTTCAGATCTTTTATCTGATTCTTGGTATGGTAGTCGCATTTGGAGTTTCGGTTTATTCGATCCGATTCCTGATGTCCTACATCAAGAATAATGACTTCAAGTTTTTTGGATACTATCGAATTGTGCTCGGCGTGATTGTGCTTGCATTTTTTATTGTGCGCGCACTGCTGTCCTAGCAAGAATAATCAGATGGCAAAATCGGTTACCGTTTGTGCATGATCGGATCGATCGCATGAGCAGTAACACGGTTCTGCACAGGGGAGATTTGAAAAATCGTGCAGGATTGCCACAAAAAAGAAAGGTAAAAAAGAGAGAAGCGTATGAATATAAGAAGACCTCTGACCAGAAACGAACGGTTTCTGCTTCTGGCTCTGGTTCCTGTCTATTTTATTGTTGCGGGATTTATTTTGCAACCGGCAGGAGAAATTTTTGATGGGGTTCTGGCAATTATGAGAGAGCCGGATTTCCTGATTACGGATTATTTTGTCATTGGAGGAGTGGGTGCTTCCTTTCTCAATGCGGGTGTTCTTACCCTTTTAAGCATTGCAATCCTTTATGGTCTTGGCATGGAGATGGACGGTCATACGATCACCTCCACATTTCTGATGTTTGGATTTTCCCTGTTTGGAAAAAATCTTTTGAATATCTGGATGATTCTCGCCGGTGTCTGGCTCTATGCAAAGTATCACCGGGTTTCCTTGTCAAAATATATTTATGTGGGATTTTACGGGACGAGTCTGTCTCCGATTATCACAGAGGTGATGCAGATTGGTAATTTCTCACTTCCGCAGAGACTTTTGCTCTGCGTCATCACGGGAATTACCATCGGTTTTGTCCTCCCGCCACTGAGTACCCATATGCACTTCATGCATCGCGGATATTCCCTTTATAACGTTGGATTTGCGGGCGGAATCATCGCGACGGTTATCGTTTCCCTGATGAAGTCGTTTGGAATCACGATGGAATCGCGCCTGATCTGGTATGAGGGCGACAATCTGCCATTTATCATCCTGCTCTCCGTGCTTTTTCTCGGTATGATCCTTGGCGGATTTCTGTATGGCGGAAATATGGCATTTTTGCGGTATCAGCAGATCCTGCGCTCCTACGGGCTTGGCGGAACGGATTACTACAAGGAGTGGGGCGCACCGGCGACAATGATCAACATGGGCATCAACGGCATGACGGCGATGGGATTTCTGATTGCAACGGGCGTGCATCTGAATGGTCCGACGATCGGAGGAATCTTCACGATTGTCGGCTTCAGTGCGACAGGAAAACATCTGAGAAACATTCTTCCGGTCATGACCGGAGTTGTGTTTGCGAGTGCAGGAAAAGTGTGGTCGATCACTGATCCATCTGCAAGTCTGGCGCTTCTGCTCTCAACGACGCTGGCACCGATCGCCGGAGAGTTCGGCATCTTTGCGGGGATTCTCGCGGGCTTCCTTCACTCCTCTGTGGCGCTCAACGTTGGAATCGTGTACGGTGGAATGAATCTTTATAACAATGGATTTGCGGGCGGAATTGTGGCGGCATTCCTCGTTCCGGTCATCCAGTCCGTGCGCTCGAGAAGGGCACGCGCAAAATCCGGCTGGTCACTGTAATTCTGTAAAAAATCGCAAAATAATGTAAATAGACAGCAGATTTTTACATGGAAATTTTTCTTTTTCAGGCGTATACTGAGAACAATTGAAACGAATCTTGCCAATTAAACAATTGTAAAGTGGGAAGATTCTGTGGCAAAAAATATGTGATGGACTGGGGAGGAATTTGCATGGTTTACGGAGCAATCAAACAACTGGTACAGTATGGTCTGGATACGGGGTTAATCACAGACACAGATGCAATTTATGCGCGAAATCAGATCCTCGATGCTCTTCATATGGAGGAATATGAGGAGCCGGAAAATGATCCCGGCAAGGGGACACTTGAGGAAATTCTGAAAGAGCTGCTTGACTATGCGTGCGAAAATGGGGTGATTGAGGACGGAATTGCAAGCAGAGATCTGTTTGACACAAGATTGATGAATTGCCTGATGCCGAGACCGTCGGAGGTGTCTGCAACATTCTGGAAACTTTATGAGGAGAAGGGACCTGAGCGTGCAACGGAGTATTTTTACAAGCTGAGTCAGGATTCTGACTATATCCGCCGGTATCGCGTGTGCAAGGACCAGAAATGGGTGACTTCCACGCCTTACGGGAATCTCGATATCACGATCAATCTCTCAAAACCGGAGAAAGATCCGAGAGCGATTGCAAAGGCAAAGCTCGCAAAACAGAGCGGATATCCGAAATGTCTTCTGTGCATGGAAAACGAGGGATATGTGGGACGTTTGAACCATCCGGCGCGAAATAATCACCGCATCATCCGCCTGACGATTGGCGGAAAGCGCTGGGGCTTCCAGTATTCCCCGTATGTCTACTACAATGAGCACTGCATCGTGTTCAACGGGGAGCATGTGCCGATGAAGGTCGAGAGGGAATCCTTCGTCAAACTGTTTGATTTCGTCAAGCAGTTCCCGCACTATTTCCTCGGGTCGAATGCAGATCTTCCGATTGTAGGCGGTTCGATTCTCAGCCACGATCATTTTCAGGGTGGTCACTACACGTTTGCGATGGCGAAAGCTCCGATTGAGAAGCATGTCAAGATACCGGGATTTGAGGATGTCGAGGCAGGAATTGTCTACTGGCCAATGTCCGTTCTGCGTCTGCGTGGAAAAGATCCGGATCGCCTGATTGACCTCGGAGATAAGGTACTTCAGACATGGCGCGGGTACACGGATGAATCTGCATTTATCTTTGCGGAGACGGACGGAGAACCGCACAATACGATCACGCCGATCGCAAGAAAGAACGGAGCTCTCTATGAACTTGATCTTGTCCTGAGAAACAACATCACGACCGAGGAGTTCCCGCTTGGCGTTTACCATCCGCACCAGGAGCTTCATCACATCAAGAAGGAGAACATCGGTCTGATTGAGGTTATGGGACTTGCCGTTCTTCCGTCAAGACTGAAAGATGAGCTTGCACTTCTCGCGGAGTACATCGTCGAGAAGAAAGATATCCGGAGCAATGAGAGCATTGAAAAACATGCAGACTGGGTTGAGAAATTCCTCCCGAAATATGAATCGATCACAAAAGAAAATGTCGATCAGATTCTGCGCGATGAGGTCGGTCATGTCTTTGCCCGCGTGCTTGAGGATGCCGGTGTGTACAAGTGCACGCAGAAGGGGCGGGAAGATTTCCTGCGTTTCCTGACGACAGTGGGATTTACGGTATAGGAAATATGCAGGTGGAAAATCATATCTCCACAAGAAAAAGATTGTGAAACTTGCAGGAAAAATGGTGTTGGAAATTGTTAGTGCTTCGATGTATATTTGGTGATAAATAAAAGCACATCAAAAAATAATACATCAGAGAGTCAGACGAGAACAGCAAAGAGGCTATTGCAGAACGAGACGGAGTAAATCCGGAAACGAATTCTGCGGTAGCCTTTTTTTCTTTCTCTATTTGATTGATTTGATTTAGCTGGTGAAGGAGGAGATCATAATGGAGGAGAAGAAGAGAAATACCGCAGACCTTCTGGTCGAGTGTCTGGAAGAGGAAGGCGTAGAGTATATATTTGGAATTCCGGGTGAGGAGAATCTGGCGGTGATGAATGCATTAAACGATTCTAAGATCCGCTTCATCACAACGAGACATGAACAGGGAGCTGCATTTATGGCAGATGTCTACGGACGACTGACCGGAAAAGCAGGTGTGTGTCTGTCCACGCTTGGACCGGGTGCGACAAACCTTGTAACCGGTGTTGCGGATGCAGACAGTGACGGTGCTCCTCTTGTCGCAATCACCGGTCAGGTGGGAACAGAGCGCATGCATATCACCGGTCATCAGTTCCTTGATCTGACAAAGATGTTTGAGCCGATCACGAAGCGGACGAAGATGGTTGTGCGTCCGGATACGATCGGAGAGATTGTGCGACTCGCGTTCAAGTATGCGGAGGGAGAAAAACCGGGTGCAACCCATATAGATCTTCCGGTTAACGTCGCAAAGATGGCGGTGGATGAGTCGGAGAGACCGCTTCACAAGAAGATTGCACCGAAGGAGTATGCAGAACTTGACACGGTTCAGGATGCAGCGGGACTGATTTTTCAGGCTCAGAATCCGGTGATTCTCGCCGGAAGCGGAGTAGTTCGCGGTCATGCATCAAAAGAGCTCACGGAGTTTGCTTCCAAGTTGAAAATTCCGGTTGTCAACACGATGATGGCAAAGGGTGTGATTCCGTTTGATAATCCATACTCGATGTGGACAGTCGGGATTCCGCAGAGAGACTATGAGAACAAGATTCTTGAGGAGGCAGATCTCGTCATCGCAGTCGGTTACGACATTGTCGAATTTGCCCCGGCAAAATGGAATCCGAAGGGCGAGACAAAGATTGTCCATGTGGACATGCGTCCGGCACACATCAACAAGGTATATCAGCCGGATGTCGAGGTTGTCGGAGATATTGCGGATTCGCTGAACCAGATTGCGAGAAGAACGGGACGCCACAGTGAGCCGGAGAAAGCGCTTGCGATCCGTGCGAGAATGGTCGCGGAACATGAGTCCTATGCGGATGATAATTCGTTCCCGATGAAACCGCAGAGAATCCTCAACGATGTCCGCAAGGTCATGGGACGCGAGGATATCGTGATTTCGGACACCGGAGCTCATAAGATGTGGATTGCGCGTCATTACAACTGCTATGAGCCGAACACCTGCATCATCTCAAATGGATTTGCGACGATGGGAATCTCCGTTCCGGGAGCGATCGGAGCCAAGCTCGTTCATCCGGACAAGAAAGTGCTTGCAATCAGCGGAGACGGTGGATTCATGATGAACTGTCAGGAACTTGAGACTGCAAGAAGAGAGGAAATTCCGTTTGTCACTCTGATTTTCAACGATTGCAGTTACGGTCTGATCAAGTGGAAGCAGATGGATCAGTACGGAAAGAGCTGTTACGTCGATTTCACAAACCCGGATTTCGTAAAATTTGCAGAGAGCATGGGAGCGATCGGATACCGGATTGAGAAGGCAGAAGACCTGATTCCGACACTCGAAAAGGCATTTGAGCAGACGGTTCCGGTCATCATCGACTGCCCGGTAGACTACTCGGAGAACACGAAGCTGACCGCACACCTGAAGCAGTTGATGGAAGAGCTGTAACAATTATTCTTATCATCGGTAAGGCATATAGAGAAATGTTTTATCTGTAAAAGAAAGGGATGTCTTTGCATCCTTTTCTTTTTGTGTTATGATTCAAACGTGCGACAAAATAAATATGCAGAAATAGGTTTATTTATTCATGAATTTTCTGCAAAAATCAATTTGAAATGAGGGTTGCACAGAGGAAATAACTGTGAGGACACGGAACAGTTACGAAAAATAAAAAAGAAAATGGATGGTAAGACAACAATGGAAAAAGACAGAAAAAAATCGATGGTCAGCAGTATGCTTCTGATGCTGACTGCTCTGATCTGGGGTGTAGCATTTGTGGCACAGAGTGAGGGACTCAATTACGTGGGGGCATTTACGCTCAATGGAAGCCGTTTCCTTGTGGGCGGTATGGTTCTTCTGCCGTATCTTCTTTTAACAAAAAAGAACGGGAATAATGAGAGCGCGCAGGAGAGAGAGGTGCAGAGAAGACGCTTAAAAACAGGTGTAATCGGAGGGATCTGCTGTGGATGTTTTCTCTGCCTGGCAAGCAGTCTTCAACAGTTTGGAATTGCGTACACGACCGTCGGAAAAGCTGGTTTTATCACGGCACTCTATATCGTGATTGTCCCGTTACTTGGACTTTTTATGCACCACAAAGTCGGACTGAATATCTGGCTCAGTGTTTTGATTGCCTCCGCAGGCATGTATCTGCTGTGCATTACCGAAGAATTTTCAATCGGTCGCGGAGATCTCCTCGTATTCCTGTGCGCGATTGGATTTTCGATGCATATTCTGGTCATTGATCATTTCTCTCCGAAGGCAGACGGAGTCGTGATTTCCTGCGTACAATTTTTCACGGCGGGTCTTATCTCCGTTGTATTGATGTTTACATTTGAACAACCGTCATGGAAGGGGATTCTCTCCGCGTGGTTGCCGATTCTGTACGCAGGCGTGATGTCGTCCGGTGTCGGATATACGCTTCAGATAATCGGACAGAAAAATCTCGATCCGACAGTTGCCTCTCTAATCATGAGTCTGGAATCTGTATTTGCAATGCTTGCCGGATGGGTGATTCTCGGACAAAAGATGTCTGCACGCGAGCTGTTGGGCTGTGCCCTCGTATTCGGTGCGATCATTCTCGCGCAGATTCCGGTGGAGAAACTGCGAAAGGCGTAAAAATATGTAGGCGAGATCACAGGATGCCATCATTTGGCGTGTCTAAAAAATGACTAGCAAAACAAAAAAGTAAGGAGAATAAGTTGTGGGTGTTGCGATTGCATTAAGGGATGCATGGCTGTTTGAACAGGCGGATGACAAGTCTGGACGAGCGGATCAGGTTCTGTCCGGTTGGGCAGTCTGGTGCGATGTTTCCGAGACACAGAGCACGAAACTGTCTGAGCAAGACGTGATGGACTGGCAGAAGAGCCGATATGTCCATGTCGTGACGCACTATGGATATCAGGGGTGGATGCGTACTTCTGATCTTCGCCTGTGTTCCGAGAAAGAGTGGAGACTGCGCCAAAATCTCGAAGTCTTAGCATTATCGGGAACAGAAGAATTGTTGCAATCATCCGCACCATTTTGTTGGATTGGAGTCCGGGAGGCAGACATTCTCTCAGCCCCTAAAGTTCAGGCAGAAATCCTTGAGACGCTGACGCGCACTTCGATCGTGCATGTCATAAAGCGTGATGAGGTGGACGGATGGAGCAGAGTCCGCACTGCTTCAGGAACGGAAGGCTACCTTCACACAGTATTTCTCACAGAGCGCCGTGACCATGATCGATTTCTGATGAAGCGGTCAAAAGGATTCTTTTTACAGGATTTTTTATCTAGGAGAGCAGAAGTGGTGCAGGAAGAGAGCATTCAGAAGTTTTCAAATGTGAAGACAAATCTGCAAGCGTGGGAGCAGGCACTTCGCCATGCTTTAACGAACAGTGCACTCCGTTATCTGGGAACGCAGTACCGCTGGGCGGGAAAAAGCTCGCAGGGAGTCGACTGCTCCGGTCTACTGTTTTTGTCCTATATGGAAAATGGAATCCTGATTTATCGAGACGCAAAAATGATAGATGGATTTCCGATGTGCCCGATTGGTCGAGATGAACTTGCCCCCGGCGATGCAATCTATTTTCCAGGTCATGTCGCAATGTACCTGGGTGATGGAAAATTTATTCACGCCACTGCATACAAGGAGAATGCGGGAGTCTGCATCAACAGCCTGAATCTGACCGATAGCGATTACCGGGAAGATCTAGTAAATTCGATTACGGGATATGGGAGTGTGTTTGTAAAAGAATGATATGTATTTTCTCTTAACGATTATTTACAAAAAGGAAATAGAGTAGGTAAGTGATTGGGAGAAAAACGGGCAGAAAAAAGATTAAAAGATAGAGGAAAAATAGGCGACGGAGTGCGAACGTGTTTGCAGGACTTTACTCGCTGGAGGAGCCGAACTGGAGGAGCCGAACTGGAGGAGCCAGACTAGAGAAGCCAAAAAAAGAGCCTTGCTCGGAACGGGATTATTGATGCAATCCATTCCGCACAAAGCTCTTTTATTATTTTCCCTAAATTTACTAAAGCGAATAAAGTTGAACTTACTTATTCTCGTTCTTCTTGTTCTCAGCCATCATCATTGCACGAACCTTTAACGGCAGTCCGAACAGGGTGATGAAGCCAGATGCATCATGGTGATCGTAGAGATCGCCGGTTGTGAAGGATGCAAGAGACTCATTGTACAGAGAGTACGGAGAAGTGGTTCCAGCCTTGGTGATGTTGCCCTTGTACAGCTTAAACTTAACTTCACCGGTTACATACTCCTGGGTCACATCCATGAATGCCTGGATTGCCTCGCGGAGCGGGGTAAACCATTTGCCCTCGTATACGATCTGAGCGAAACGGTTGCCAAGATCCTTCTTCAGATCCATCGTAGCGCGGTCGAGAACGAGCTCCTCAAGCTGTTTGTGAGCTTCCATCAGGATAGTTCCACCAGGAGTCTCATAAACGCCACGGGACTTCATACCTACTACACGGTTCTCTACAATATCAACGATACCGATTCCGTGCTTTCCACCCAGCTCATTGAGTTTGCGGATGATGTCGGAAACCTTCATCTTCTCGCCGTTTACGCTGGTCGGGATACCCTTTTCAAAGGTCATTGTCACATACTCGCCCTTGTCCGGTGCCTTCTCCGGAGTTACGCCCAGAACAAGCATATGCTCGAAGTTCGGCTCATTTGCCGGATCTTCCAGCTCAAGTCCCTCATGGCTGATGTGCCATAAGTTACGGTCACGGCTGTAGCTGTGGCTGTGATCAAACGGAAGATCAATGCCGTGCTGTTTGCAGTACTCGATCTCATCCTCACGGGACTCGAGAGTCCAGATGTCGGTCATTCTCCACGGAGCGATGATCTTCAGATCTGGAGCCAGTGCCTTGATGCTCAGCTCGAAACGAATCTGGTCATTTCCCTTACCGGTAGCACCGTGGCAGATTGCAACAGCACCCTCTTTGCGGGCGATGTCAACCAGACGTTTTGCGATAGCCGGACGTGCCATAGAGGTGCCGAGGAGATATTTGTCCTCATAAACAGCGTCTGCTTTTACGCAGGGCATGATGTAGTTGTCGCAGAAATCGTCGGTAACATCTTCAATATATAATTTGGAGGCGCCGGATAATTTTGCTCTCTCATCCAGACCATCCAGCTCGTTGCCCTGACCGCAGTCTACGCAACAGCAGATAACATCATAGTCGAAATTTTCTTTCAGCCACGGAATGATGGTGGTGGTATCCAGACCGCCGGAATAGGCTAATACAACTTTCTCTTTCATAATCGAAAATCCTCCTCGGTATCGTTGGTTTCATTCGTTTAGACTTCATAAATATACAACACTTTTCGCGATAATGCAAGTGGAAAATTCATTTTATTCAAAAAATACTTGCATAATATGCATTACAGATGTATAATTATGAAACCACACCGAGCAGGACAATCTCTTTTGCGCCTGCCGATTCCTCTGCGTGATCGATGTGGGAACACAGGAACAAAAGGGGTACGAAAACGGAAGAAAAAGAAGAGATAAAGATAAGAACAGACAGAAACAAAGCGGGAATCTGTATTGTACAGAAACAAAGAATTTGGAAAAGGGTCTTTTCTTATTAGAAAAAAATAATTATAATGAAACAAAACAGAAAAAGATAACGATTTCTCGCAACATGGAACCGTTACAGAAAATGCATGATTATGAGAGGATGAGGAAAATGATTAAAGTCGGAATTATCGGAGCAACCGGATATGCCGGAGCAGAACTGGTCAGACTGCTTCTGCAGAGAGAAGACGTGGAGATTGTCTGGTATGGTTCCCGAAGCTATGTAGGACAGGATTTTGCCTCTGTTTATAGAAATGTAGTTCATCTGACGGATGAGCCGTGTAAAGATGATGATATGGCAACGCTCGCTGAGATCGCAGATGTGATCTTTACTGCGACTCCGCAGGGCTTCTGTGCTTCCCAGGTGACCGAGGAGATTCTCTCCAAGACAAAGATCATCGATCTGAGCGCAGATTTCCGTATTAAAGATGTGAATGTTTATGAGAAATGGTACAAGATTTCCCATGCAACCCCGCAGTTTATCCCGGAGGCAGTTTACGGACTTCCGGAGATCAACCGTGACAAGATCAAGAATGCACGCCTGATTGCAAATCCGGGATGCTACCCGACCTGTTCCTTCCTTTCTGTTTACCCGATGGTAAAGGAAGGTCTTGTAGATCCGAACACGCTGATCATTGATGCAAAATCCGGTACTTCCGGAGCAGGACGTTCCGCAAAGGTCGACAGCCTCTACTGTGAGGTCAATGAGAGCATGAAGCCGTATGGAGTTGCAACGCACCGCCACACTCCGGAGATTGAAGAACAGCTCTCCTATGCAGCAGGAAAGCCGGTGACGATCAGCTTTACCCCGCATCTCGTTCCGATGAACAGAGGAATCCTTGCAACCGCATATGCGACTCTGACAAGACCGGTGACGACAGAGGAGGTCAAGGCCGTTTACGACAAGTATTATGGAAATGAGTACTTTGTCCGCGTGCTCAAGCCGGGTGAGGTTCCGCAGACGCGTTGGGTAGAGGGAAGCAACTTCGCAGATGTTGCATTCAAGATCGATGAGCGCACGAACCGTATCGTGATGATGGGCGCGATCGACAACATGGTAAAGGGAGCAGCCGGACAGGCAATGCAGAATATGAACCTGCTGTTCGGACTTCCGGAGAACACCGGACTCAAGCAGATCCCGGTATTCCCGTAAATTTACTTATAAGAAAAAATCAGGAAGAAACAGGAAAAACTCATGGCAGGAACGATGAGCATCCTCGTGCGGGAGATGACCCCTGAGGATTATGATAAGGTATATGAACTCTGGAACAGCATTCAGGGATTCGGAATCCGCTCGATCGATGACTCGAGAGAGGGCGTGGAACGCTTTCTGAAACGAAATCCGACGACGAGCGTTGTGGCAGTGCAGAATGGCCGGATTGTCGGAGCGATTCTGTGCGGTCACGATGGGCGCACCGGATTTTTCTATCATGTCTGCGTGGCAAGTGACTATCGAAACCGCGGAGTCGGTCACAGAATGGCACACTTTGCAATGCAGGCATTGAGAGCAGAGGGCGTGAATAAAGTCAGCCTCGTTGCGTTCAAGAGCAATGCGCTGGGAAATGAATTCTGGCACAATGTGGGATGGCAACGCCGGGACGATATGAACTATTATGATTTTGTTCTGAACGAAGAAAATATCACGAATTTTATTCGATAGCGTCGACATGACTGTTTGTTTAGAAGAGATAAAAAACGTGTTACAAAAATCCTGAAAAAGATATTGATCTGGGATTGAGGTACATCATCAGGGAGGAAATGACATGAAAATCATAGAAGGTGGAGTGACAGCGTCAAAGGGATTTGAGAGTGCATCTACGGAGGCAGGAATCAAATATAAGAACAGAAAAGATATGGCGATGATTTACAGCCAGACCCCGTGTAAGGCAGCGGGAACATTTACGACAAATATCGTGAAGGCTGCTCCGGTTAAATGGGATCAGAAAATCGTGAAAGAGTCTGAATTTGCACAGGCAGTTGTAATCAATGCGGGAATCGCAAATGCATGCACCGGTGCAGAGGGACTTGGATACTGCGAGAAGACTGCACAGGCAGTTGCAGAGGTTCTGAATGTTCCGACTGATGCGGTTCTCGTCGCATCAACCGGCGTCATCGGCATGCAGCTTCCGATTGAGAAACTTGAGAATGGAATCAAGGCGATGGTTCCCAATCTTGATGGAAGCATTGAGAGCGGTACCGAGTCGGCAAAGGCAATCATGACGACCGATACAAAGAAAAAGGAAGTTGCCGTTCAGATTGAGATCGGTGGAAAGACCGTGACGGTCGGTGGAATGTGCAAGGGCTCCGGCATGATTCACCCGAATATGTGCACGATGCTTGCATTTGTGACGACGGATATCGCAATCTCCAAGGAGCTTCTTCAGGAGGCTTTGAGCGAGGACATCAAGGACACCTACAACATGATTTCTGTTGACGGCGATACCTCGACGAATGATACCGTGCTTCTGCTTGCAAACGGAATGGCAGGAAACCCGGAAATTACAGAGAAGAACGACGATTACAAGGAGTTCTGCAAGGCACTCAACTACGTCAACGAGACGCTTGCAAAGAAGATGGCAGGTGATGGTGAGGGATGTACGGCTCTGTTTGAGGTTAAGATTGTCGGCGCCGAGACAAAGGCACAGGCAGTGACGCTTGCAAAGTCCGTTATCACCTCAAGTCTGACGAAGGCAGCAATTTTCGGTCACGATGCAAACTGGGGAAGAATTCTCTGTGCAATGGGATATTCCGGTGCACAGTTTGACCCGGAGAAAGTGGATCTCTACTTCGAGAGCAAGGCAGGAAAGATGCAGATCATCAAGGACGGTGTCGCGCTTGATTACAGCGAAGAGGAGGCAACGAAGATCCTCTCTGAGCCGGAGGTGACTGCAACCGCAGATGTGAAGATGGGAGATGCAACCGCGACTGCGTGGGGATGCGATCTGACGTTTGACTATGTAAAAATCAATGCCGATTACCGGTCCTGAAAGGAGCCCCTTTATCATGAGTATGGAATTTAGTGAAATCAGTGAGATGCAGAAAGCGGAAGTTCTGATCGAGGCACTTCCGTATATTCAGAGATTTAACCGCAAGATTATCGTTGTAAAATACGGCGGAAGCGCAATGGTGGACGAGCATCTGAAACATCAGGTGATTCAGGATGTTGTTCTTCTGAAACTTGTAGGCTTCAAGCCGATCATCGTTCACGGCGGTGGCAAGGAGATCAGCAAGTGGGTCGGAAAAGTTGGAATGGAGCCGCATTTCGTCAATGGTCTGCGTGTGACAGATGAGCCGACAATGGAGATCGCTGAGATGGTGCTCAACAAGGTCAACAAGAGCCTTGTTCAGCTCGTCAACGAGCTTGGCATCAAGGCAGTCGGCATCAGCGGTAAGGACGGCATGATGCTCAAGTGCAAGAAGAAATATTCCAAGGGCGAGGACATCGGTTTTGTCGGTGACATCACAGAGGTTGATCCGCAGATCATCTACGATCTTCTGGAGAAGGATTTCCTGCCGATCATCTGCCCGATCGGATTTGATGATGAGTTCCAGAGCTACAACATCAATGCGGACGATGCAGCATGTGCAATCGCGCGTGCAGTCAAGGCAGAGAAACTTGCATTCCTGACGGATGTCGAGGGCGTTTATCGCGACTTTGAGGACAAGTCTTCTCTGATTTCCGAGATGACGGTCGACGAGGCACAGGAGTTCGTATCCGGCGGTTCTCTTGGCGGAGGCATGCTCCCGAAACTTCAGAACTGCATCGATGCAATCAACAACGGCGTATCCCGTGTACATATTCTTGACGGACGAATTGCACACTGCCTGCTTCTTGAGATCTTCACGAACCGAGGAATCGGAACTGCAATTCTGAAGCATGGAGCAGAGCGTTACTGTTATGAGGAGAGCGGACTTCCGAAGACCGGATTTGACCGCAAATTGCAGGAACAGGAGTGTCAGGGAGGAAAATAAGATGGATAAGAAACAGTATATTGACCGCGCAGAGCAGGTGCTCTACAAGACTTACAACCGTTTTCCGGTAGTCTTTGATCACGGCGAGGGCGTAAAATTATATGATACTGATGGACAGGAATATCTCGATTTTGGTGCGGGCATTGCCGTTATGGGACTTGGATACAGCAACGAGACGTTCAAGAATGCACTCAAAGATCAGATTGACAAGCTCTGCCATACCTCCAACCTGTTTTACAATGAGCCGGCTGTCGAGGCAGGAGAGAAACTCTTAAAAGTATCCGGAATGGAGAAAGTATTCTTCACCAACAGCGGAACCGAGGCGATCGAGGGAGCACTCAAGATTGCAAAGAGATATGCGTACAACAAGGGAATGGCACCGGATTATGAGATCATTGCAATGCATCATTCATTTCACGGACGCAGTCTCGGCGCTCTGTCCGTGACTGGAAACGACCACTATCAGGACCCGTTCAAACCGCTGATCCCGAACATCAAGTTCGCAGATTTCAACGATCTTGAGAGCGTGAAGGCATTGTTCAGCGACAAGACCTGTGCCGTCCTGATGGAGACGATTCAGGGCGAGGGCGGCATCTACCCGGCATACCCGGAGTTCATCGAGGGTGTTCGCAAACTCTGTGATGAGCACGATGCCCTGCTGATGCTCGATGAGATCCAGTGTGGAATGGGACGAAGCGGAGAGATGTTTGCATGGCAGGTATACGGCGTAAAACCGGATGTCATGACTGTTGCAAAGGCACTTGGAAATGGTGTTCCGATCGGAGCTTTCCTCGCTTGTGGCAAGGCTGCAACCGCAATGGTTCCGGGCGATCACGGCACGACTTACGGCGGAAACCCGTTTGTATGTCGGGCAGCTTCGACGGTACTTGATCTGTTTGAGGAAATGCAGATTCCGGAGCATGTTCAGTCGACCGGAGCTTATCTCTGGGAGACGCTTGAGAAGCTCAAAGAGAAGTATTCCTGCATCAAGGCACACCGTGGTCTTGGTCTGATTCAGGGACTCGAATTTGATACCGCAGTTGGACCGATCGTTTCCGATGCGCTCTTAAACCAGCATCTCGTTCTGATCAGTGCAGGAGCAAATATTCTTCGTTTCGTTCCACCGCTTGTGATTGAGAAATCCGATGTGGATGAGATGGCGGTTCGCCTTGAGAGAGCGATTCAGGCGGTTGTGAAATAAGATTTTAAGTTGAATTCGATCAAGATTAAGACAAAAAAGGTGCTGTCAAATATGCAGCACCTTTTTGCTTTGAGTGCGCCCGGCGGCGCACGTTTCTAACCGGTGCAAGTCCGGAATCCGCCCGG
>NZ_CFAHBC010000036.1:0-23786 GCF_983179755.1 Brotaphodocola sp.
TGTGAGAGGACGGCGGTTAGTCACCGCCTCCTACTCGATTAGGAAATTGCGTCCTGTTTAAGTATTTAAGTTTTATATCCCAAATGAAAGAGAATGTGATATACTTTTTCTAAGTGACTTCAGACTTTCAGAATTCTAGAAAGGGGACATACGGCTGTGCGGAGAATATACTACGGAGAGGGTCTGTTCTTAAATGAGCAGTATCAGATATTTTCAGAACATCTTGAAAAGGAATTTCAGGTCCTGTTGATGGAAAATCATGGGGTGGGAATTATTGGCGGATATTATGAAGATGGTCTTCCGATCTGTATGGTGAGTGAGCTGAGTCTTGAGATGCTCGGGTATCAGTCGATTGAGGAGTTTGAGGAGCATACCGGAAAAATGCTGATGCGGATCATCTGTCCGAGTTCCAATGAGACATTCTCGGAGGAGAAATTTGAAAAATGGTCGGGAATGATGGAGACGCACATGTACACAGCGAGAGGGGAGCGTTTCTGGGTGCGTAGTGTCAAGCATGAGCACACCAGCTATGACGGGAGAGCACTCTGGCTGATTTCGATCTGCAACATGCAGGAGCTCTTTGAGGCAGAGTGTGCGATTGTGGAGGCGAACCAGAAACTTGAGGATGCAAATAAGCAGATCCGTGCACAGCTTGATACGTTTGCAAACGGAATCAACGGCGGATATATGATCAGCCGGGAGGACAAGCAGTTTTCAATCGCCTATGTCAGCCAGAATGTTGCGAGAAATCAGGGCTATACGGTAGAGGAGTTTCTCGATTCCTGTATGGGAAGTGCGCTTGGAAATGTCTATCCGCCGGATCGGTCGGAGGTGCTTTTTGCGCTGACACATCAGCTCAAACGCAAGGACAGCTACTCGATGAAGTATCGGGTTATCTGTAAGGATGGAAGTGTGAAGTGGGTATTTGACTCTGGAAAGCGGGGAAAGGATAGGGATGGAAATCCGGTAATTCAGAGCCTGATTATGGATATCAACGATTCGGAGCAGATGAACATGATGTACCGTCAGGAGCGCAGGCAGTATCGCGATGCGATCACTCATGATTGTGAGTACAGCTTTTCGGTTGATCTGACGAGTGGATATTTAGAGGATTCCTTTGAGATGAAAAACGGGGAGAATCCGATTCGGCTTCTCGGCTTGCGTCTGCCCGTGCGCTTTGATGATTATCTTGAGCGGGTGAAAACGGTTTTAAAGTCGGTGTACACGGATGGACGGGCACTTGAAGATGTGACGACGGCGAACCTGCTCCAGTGCTATCAGATGGGAATCCGAAAGTGTGAGTACGATTACTGGGATATTCATCAGAATAAATATGTCCGCGCGACCGTCCTGATGTCGGCGCGGGAGGAGAATGGTCACATCTGTGCGATCATTGTCGGGCGAGATATCAGCAAGCAGATCCGTGAGGTTGAGAATTATCATAAGGAAATGCAGATGGCGAACAGCAGACTTGAGTGCCAGAAGAAGGAGCTTGAACAGGCATACCAGGAGGCGAATCTTGCAAATTCGGCGAAGTCGGATTTTCTTGCGCGGATGAGCCATGATATTCGGACGCCGATCAATGGAATTCTCGGTCTGATTGAGATGTCGGACCGCTATCCGAATGATGTCGAGAAACTCAAGGAGAACCGGGAGAAGGAGAGAGGAGCGGTCAAACAACTGCTGATGCTCGTCAATGATGTGCTCGATATGAGCAAACTTGAGAGCGGGGAGGTTGAGCTGATTGAGGAGCCGTTCAATCTCAATGAGCAGATGAAGCATTGCCTTGAGCTGATTGAGATGCAGGCATACAAGCGCGAGGTGAGGATTGTGAATCGCACGCCGGAAGGGCTCAGAAATGCGGATGTCATCGGAAGTGCAACGTATGTGAATCGAATTCTGACAAATATTCTCTCAAATTCAGTGAAATACAATCGCATCGGCGGTCAGATTTTTATCGCGATGGAGGAGCTTGCGCGGGTTGAGTTCGCACAGCCTGAGTTTGCAGGGCAAAAGGAGAGTCGGGAACCAGCGAGAGGTAAGTTCACAGGGGATGAAAAGAGCAGAGAATCTGCGCCGAGTGAGTCTGCAAATAGTGAGAAGCGCAAAGCGTTTGGAAATGCAGAGAGCAGGGAAAATAAGAAGAGTAAGAAGATTTGGGTCAGATTTCTGATTGAGGATACCGGGATCGGGATGAGCGAAGAATTCCAGCAGAAGATGTTTGAGCCGTTCACACAGGAGAATGATGCGAGTGGAGAGCGGACTCATGCGGGAACGGGACTGGGAATGGCGATTGTGAAGAAGCTCACGGAAAAGATGGGCGGTACGATTGAGGTGCACAGTCGTAAGCATATGGGAAGTGTATTTGATGTCAGAATTCCATTTGTGATTGATCCGAATGGAGGAGAAGAACAGAAAGAAGCGGGAGAACAGGCGAATGCTGGAATTTGCGGAAAGAAGCTCTTGCTTGTAGAAGACAATGAACTCAATCAGGAGATCGCGAGATTTATGCTGACTGAGGCGGGGGCTGAGGTTGACAGCGTCTGGAATGGAGCGGAAGCAGTTGAGATTGTTCGGGAGAGTCTTGGGAGAGCAGAATTGGAAAAATGGCGCAGGGAAAAGAGTGGAAAGTATGATGCGATTCTAATGGATGTAATGATGCCGGTGATGAACGGGTATGAGGCGTCGAGAGAGATTAGGAAGCTCGAGAAGAAGGCGGGAATTCATACGCCGATCATTGCGATGACGGCAAATGCATTTGTTGAGGATATTGTGCGGTGCCGGGAAGCCGGGATGGATGAGCATATCGCAAAACCGCTTGAGGTTGAGAAGCTGATTACGGTGCTGGCGAAATATGTGAAGAAGGGGTAAAGTGATTGCTGGGGTACGGCATACGAGGAATACGGCGCAGAGCGCGGAGTAAGTCATGCAAACGCGCTCTCGCTCCGGGTTCGACGCAACGGTGCGTAAGGCTGTAAAAGACACAGCCTAAACACCGGCGTCTCACACGGGTTTGCCTGTACTTCTCCGCCTCTGCGCCTGTGAATGGCTGGATGGAAAACGATTTGGTGACAATTCATCTGTGATGGAGCAGGATGATCCCTACAAAATATCTGAGAAAGCTCCGATAATAAATACTATATAGAAAAGGAAAATGATAGGTATGTTATACTTTGTAAACGATTACTGTGAGGGTGCTCACGAAGCAATTTTAAAGCGTTTGATTGAGACAAATATGGAAAAACTCGATGGATACGGGATGGATCCGTACTGCGAGTCAGCAAAAGAGAAGATTCGAGAGGCGTGTGAGTGTCCGAATGCGGATGTCACGTTTCTTGTCGGGGGAACGCAGACGAATGCAGTCGTGATCGGTTCCGTGCTCAATAGATACGAGGGTGTTGTCTCTGCGAAGACGGGTCATGTGAGTGTTCATGAAGCGGGAGCGATCGAGTACACCGGACATAAGGTGCTTGAGATTCCGGAGAAAGATGGAAAGATGGACGCAGAAGTACTTAGACAGTATTTGGAGACGTTCTATCAGGACGGAAACCATGATCACATGGTATTTCCGGGAATGGTCTATCTCTCTCATCCGACGGAGTATGGTACTTTGTATACAAAGGCGGAGCTCAAAGCGATTTCTGAGGTCTGCAAGTCGTATGAGATTCCGCTGTTTTTGGATGGCGCAAGACTCGGATATGGACTTGTGAGCAAGGAAACAGACCTCACGCTTGCGGATATTGCACATTTCGTGGATGTCTTTTATATAGGAGGAACAAAGGTCGGAGCATTCTGCGGAGAGGCTGTTGTCTTCCCGAATGGCGCGCCGAAGCATTTTATCACGATGGTGAAACAGCAGGGCGCTTTGCTTGCCAAGGGACGTCTTCTCGGAATCCAGTTTGACACGCTGTTTACTGATGATCTCTATTTAAAGATCAGTGAAAATGCAATCCAGACTGCGGAGGTGCTCAAGCAGGCATTAAAGGAGCGGGGGTATGAGTTTTATGTAGACTCTCCAACAAATCAGATTTTTGTAATTCTGGAAGATCAGCAGAAAGAGCGTCTGGAAAAGGAAGTGGCATTCAGCTTCTGGGAGAAGATGGATGAGACTCACACGGTTGTGCGCTTTGCGACAAGCTGGGCGACGAAGATGGAAGATGTGAAGGCACTGATTGAAATCTTGTAAGTGGTTGATGAAATAAAACTTGGTGGGTTGTTTTATTTAATATGAAGAAGATTATATTTAAGAGTTGATCCATAAGATATAAGATAATAAAAAGCCGATGGAAGTCTATTTAAGATTCATTCAAAAATAGATTTTCGTTGGCTTTTTGATATGAGGTGGGGCGATTAGCAATCTAAATCTCCGCAGAGTCGATCAGTCACAAGGTCTTTGCAACGTTCTCTGTGGGCGATGTGGAGCGGGTGGTTCTGGAATGCTTTTAAGGCGGACTCGTCTGCAAGCTCAGAGTAGAAGACGAGATCATAGTCTCCGCCGACGGTATTTGTGCCGATCTCTGCGCGCAGAAGTCCGTCAATGTGCCCGTCCATTGTCGCGACGGAGTTCTGGAGAAAGGCGAGAGCCTCTGCCTCACGGTGTTCTGCTTTTACCTGATCAGTAAATTTCCAAAATAAGATATGGCGAATCATAGGTTTGTCCTCCTGATAAGATAGTTTGCATTTGACTTAATATGGAGCGCAGATTTGAAGTTTTGTCGCTCAAATGGGAGAAAAATAAAGGTTTGATTGGTATTTCTGAATTCATTATACTACGAAAAAGCGGAAGGAGCTAGCAAAATTATTGAGATTCCCATATAGATGAAAACGCTTACAATTTTGATACAAATCAGACAATCATATACCCTAAAAACAAAGGAAAAAATTTTATGAAAGTATTTACAATTTAGTATTCCCAAATTAAAAAAAGTGTGGTAGAATAGGGCTCAGAAATGAAAAACGTACACAGACGTCAGCGGATGGGAGGTTACAGTTCACAGGTAAGAATTTTCTGAACGGAAAATTCTGAATGATACAGTAACAAAGAGACGCGGTCAATAGAAAGGAGAAAAATAGCGATGGCACTTCTGAATTATGATGTTTTAAAGAAATCCGGTTATGATGGCTACATTCTGGAGGACGCTCCGGTAAAGGTTATGCAGTTTGGTGAGGGAAACTTCCTTCGTGCATTCGTAGATTACTGGTTCGATCTTGCAAATGAGAAGGCTGGATGGAACGGAAAGTGTTGTCTGGTACAGCCGATTGCTCCGGGACTGGCAAAGATGATCAACGAGCAGGAAGGTCTCTACACCCTGTATCTGCGCGGAAGCGAGAATGGCAAGAAGGTAGATGACAAGCGCGTGATTTCCAGCGTTGCAAACTGCCTGAATCCGTATGAGAAGGCTGACTACGAGAAAATGATGGAGGTTGCAGCAAGCGACGATCTTGAGATCATCGTTTCCAACACCACCGAGGCTGGTATCCAGTATGATCCGTCCTGCCAGAAGGATGACTGCCCGCCGTCCAGCTTCCCGGCAAAGCTGACTCAGATTCTGTATCATCGTTATCAGGCAGGCAAGCCGGGCATTATCATGCTGGCATGCGAGCTGATCGACAACAATGGTAAAGAGCTGTTAAAGTGCGTAAACCAGTACATTGAGCAGTGGGGCCTTGAGGATGGATTCAAGAAGTATGTAAACGAGGATTGCACCTTCTGTGGTTCTCTGGTAGATCGTATCGTTCCGGGTCGTATTCGTGACCAGGAGGAAGTAAAAGCACTGGATGAGAAGAACGGCTACGAAGATCCGCTGACCGACGTTGGTGAGGTATTCGGTGTTTGGGTAATCGAGGGTGATGAGAAGCTCAACGATGTCCTTCCGTTTAAGAAGGCTGGTCTTCTGGACAAGGTATTCGTTACCCCGGATATGAGCCCGTACAAGAAGAGAAAAGTTCGTATCTTAAACGGCGCACACACCGGATTCGTTCTGGGTGCTTATCTAGCAGGCGAGAACATCGTTCGTGACTGCATGCATGACGAGACGATCAAGGGCTTCATGAACAAGATGCTGTACGATGAGGTTATCCCGACCCTTCCGCTGGACAAGGATGATCTGAAGAAGTTCGCAGCAGCAGTTGAGGATCGTTTCAACAACCCGTTCGTAAATCACGAGCTGATGAGCATTTCCCTGAACTCCACCTCCAAGTGGAAAGCAAGAAACATGCCGTCCTTCCTGGGCTACATCGAGGAGAAGGGACAGCTTCCGGAGTGCCTGACCATGTCTCTGGCTGCTTACATTGCATTCTACAGCAATGACATCCAGGCTCTGACCGATGCAGGTCTGGTTTGCAAGCGTCCGGCTGGCAACGAGTACACCGTAAGCGATGACAGATGGGCTCTGGAGTTCTACTATGCACACAAGGATGACTCCGCAGAGGAGCTGGTACACGCTGTTCTGACCAACGAGCAGATGTGGGATCAGGATCTGACCAAGATCGCTGGTCTTGAGGAGAAGGTTGTTGCAGACCTGAAGATGATCCGCACCGAGGGCGCAAAGGCTGCATACGCAAGCTGTCTGTAAGAAAAAGTGTGACTGTGAAGGTACTGAACAGTTACGAAGAAGTTTAAAATTTGATAAATACCCGTAAAAGTCTGGGGCTGTAAAGCGTTAGTATTTGAGTGATGAGAGCAGAATGTTCATATTTATGCAAATGCAGGGCAGTTCCAACAGGGGGATGAGGGAGAGAAGACATTAAGTTTTCTCTCCCTTTTTTAGCTCCTGTATATAGGTGGAAATTTTCTGAACGGAAAAATGCGTAGGATACATGTTGGGAACAGTAATAAAAAGGTAATCCAGTTACCAAAATGTGCCTTCTATTTTTTGCTTTTGATTCATGCTATACTTTTCTCAAGAAGAGAACAGAGAAGTTACCGGGATCGCCCATAGAGATGAGGATTCTGAGGATGCATTTTTAAAACAGGAGGGGTCAAAATGTTAGTAAAGAACGGCGAAGAAAGACTGAAAGAATTTACGGAGCGGGAGTACAAGGAGACAGTGACTGAGGTGACAAAAGGCATCTGGCATGTGCTCGGAATGGGACATAGCAATGCGATTTTCATTGAGGGAAATACTGGAGTGATCCTGATCGATACGCTTGATACTCTGGGTCGCGGAGAGCGCCTGAGAGATCTGATTAAGGAGAAGACGAGAAAAGAGGTTCACACGATTCTGTATACACATATGCACCCAGATCACCGCGGAGGTGCAGGCGCATTTAAGGATACGGCAAAGGAGATCATCGCGTTTGCACCGAAGACACCGATTCTGGAACACACCGGTATGCTCAGAGAGGTTCAGATGCGCAGAGGAGCGCGCCAGTTCGGATATGAGCTTTCGGATGAGGAAAATATCTCGCAGGGAATCGGAATTCGTGAGGGCATTGCATACGGAGACAAACATGCTTTTGTGCCTGCCAATATCGTTTATGAGAGCGACTGGGAGGGACGGGAGATCGATGGAATCCGCTTAGAACTTTTCCGCCTTCCGGGTGAAACCGATGACCAGATGGCCGTATGGCTTCCGGATACCAAGGTTCTGTGCTGTGGAGATAATTACTATGGATGTTTCCCGAATCTTTATGCGATTCGTGGATGTCAGTACCGCGACATTGCGTCATGGATTCGCAGTATTGACCGTCTCAGAAAGTTCCCGGCAGAGTACCTGCTTCCGGGTCATACCTCCGTGATTTATGGAAGAGAGAAGATCGAGGAAGTGTTGAAGAGTTTTCAGAGTGCGATTGAGGATATCCTTCTTCGGACGCTTGAGGGAATGAATCAGGGAAAGACGATCGATGAGCTTGCGTCAGAGATTCAGCTTGCTCCGCAGTATCGGGATCTTCCGTGGCTTGGCGAATTCTATGGCTGTACTGAGTGGACGGTTCGAGCAATCTTTACGGCTTATCTCGGTTGGTTTGATGGAAATCCGACCCATCTGCATCCGCTTGCTCCGAAGACCCATGCAGAGAGGATGAGAAAGCTGATCGGTGGAAGAACCGCTCTGTTTGAGGCGATTCGTCAGGCGAGCGAGGAGCAGGATGCTCAGTGGTGTTTGGAGCTTGCCGAGTACTGGGACGAGAATGAAGAGGGCGCTGATGAGGAGCAGAATCGCCAGGTGCGTGAGTGCAAGATTCAGGCACTTCGCCAGCTTGCAGCGTTTGAGACGAGTGCAAATGGACGTCACTATTATCTGGTGTCTGCCTATGAACTTGAGAAATAAACGAGATTGATGATGAAAAGAACCCCGGTGGTCTCTGGAGAGTGAGGAGATCGCCGGGGTTATTCTAACTTGCTAATAAAAACGGTTATCTTTTATGATTCCGTCTTTCCAACAAGCGTACTACTCTTACTAACATTTTCTCTAACAGTACCCATCTCTGCTGCCGCATCGGCATTATTTTTTCTAAATGTCCCTGCTTTTTTTGCAATCAGCACAACCGAACCGCTGAGTGCAAGCAATGCCATCGCATTCGGGATGACCATCAGACCGTTAAAGAAGTCTGCGAGTGTCCAGACAAGGTTTACTTTCAGTGCAGATCCGATAATGATAAAGACTGCAACGAGCACCGAGTAGACGCGAAGTCCCTTCGATCCGAACAGGTAGCGCACGTTGATTGCACCGAAGAAGTGCCAGCTGAGGATCGTGGAGAATGCAAAGAACAGCAGGCAGATCGCAATGAAAATATCTCCGAAATTTCCGAATACTGTGGAGAATGCATGCTGGGTCAGTGCAATTCCGTCCTTACCGCTTGAGAGTGCGCCGGTGGTCAGAATACTGAACACGGTTAAATTTAAGATAATGAAGGTATCAATGAAGACGCTGACCATCGCAGCGAGACCCTGATGGTGAGGAGTGTCAACAGCCGCTCTCGCATGTGCATGCGGGGTGGAACCCATACCTGCCTCGTTGGAGAACAGACCACGAGCAACACCGTAACGGATCGCTTCTTTTACCGTGACACCCGCTGCACCGCCGAGTACGGCAGACGGATTAAACGCACCACGGATGATCTGCATGAAGGCTTCCGGGACCTGCGTGATGTTGAACAGAATGACTGTGAGACTTCCGATGATATAGACAAATGCCATGAAAGGTACAAATTTTTCTACGACAGCGGCGAGACGCTTCGTTCCTCCGATGAAAATGAAGAGTGCCATGACAGCAAGAAGCACTCCGATCGTGATCGGTGGGATCGAGAGCTGACGGCTCGCAAAGACCTGACTGAATGCTGCGCTGACAGAGTTTGCCTGGACCATGTTACCCATGAATCCGAGCGCAAGGATGATCAGAACTGCAAAAATTCCGCCAAGGACTCTGCCTGACTTTCCCTTGAAGGCAGCGTGAATGTAATAGACCGGACCGCCGGTGACTTCGCCGTCATGCACGGTCTTGTGCTCCTGTGCGAGAACCGCCTCCGCATAGATCGTCGCCATGCCAAAGAAAGCGGAAAGCCACATCCAGAAAATCGCTCCCGGACCTCCGCCGATCAGAGCAGTGGCTGCTCCCGTCAGGTTACCAGTTCCAACCTGAGCCGCGATTGCAGTTGCAACCGACTGGAAGGAACTCATCTCGCCTTCGCCGTGTTCCCGACCCTTGTGCCGGATTCCGCCGAATACCTGATGAAAGCCGTCTTTCAGTTTTCGTACCTGGATAAATCTGAGACGAATGGTGTAGTAGATACCGGTGCCACATAAGAGCAGAATCAGAACCACATTCCAGAGAACGGAATTGGCGGTATCCACCAGATGTAAGAAAGTGTCCATAAAATTTTCCTCCTGTCCTTTTGCCTGAGAGATTGGCAGAATCCTTGTCTGCCGTACACCTTCGGCGCTCTTTTGTAATAAGAGACTCTCCAGAATCTTGCGTCCTCGGACGCTTGAATGTGTTACGGTTTTCTTTTTCATTTTGCAAAAACAGTAACTTAGAAAACAATATAGCACAGGTAATGTCGGATTACAATGGGAAAAGACCATGTTTGTAATGGAAAACATGGACAAAAAGCTCTCATACAGTTGAGTGACAGAAAACAAAAAATTGTAGATTTTCAAATCGTTTTAAAAACAGTATAATAGATAGAAAAGATGAAAACAGACTAGATAGAGAAGGGGGATCGCTATGAATGAGATAAAACAGCCGAAAAAACCGTTGCTGTATTATTATGGAATTGTGCTTTTGGTTCTGATGATGTTCAATTTCCTGATGGCGCCTTATCTGGCACAGCGTCAGATCAAGGAAGTTGACTATGGAACTTTTATGACGATGACGGAGAATAAGGAGATCGGGCAGGTTGAGATCGAGAGCAACCAGATCCTGTTCACGAGCAAGGACAACAAGACGATTTATAAGACCGGTGTGATGGATGATCCGGGACGGACTCAGCGCCTGTATGACTCCGGAGCTTCATTTTCGAGTGAGATTGTCGAGCAGATGTCTCCGATGGCGAGCTTTCTGACAAGCTGGGTTCTGCCGATCCTGATTTTCTGGGGAATCGGTCAGGTTTTGTCGAGAAAGATGATAAAAAAGATGGGCGGAGCGAACTCGATGTCCTTTGGCATGGGAAAATCCAATGCCAAGATCTACATCAAGTCCTCCAATGGAATCAAGTTCTCAGATGTTGCAGGTGAGGACGAGGCGAAGGAGAACCTGACAGAGATCGTGGATTACCTGCATAATCCGAAGAAGTATGAGGAGATCGGCGCTTCGATGCCGAAGGGCATTCTGCTTGTCGGACCGCCTGGAACGGGTAAGACCCTTCTTGCAAAAGCCGTTGCCGGTGAGGCGAATGTTCCGTTCTTCTCGATTTCCGGTTCGGAGTTTGTCGAGATGTTTGTCGGCATGGGTGCATCAAAAGTGCGTGACCTCTTTAAGCAGGCGAAAGAGAAGGCTCCGTGTATCGTCTTCATCGACGAGATCGATGCAATTGGAAAGAAGCGTGATGGCGGAAATCTCGGTGGAAACGACGAGAGAGAGCAGACGCTGAACCAGCTGCTCACCGAGATGGATGGATTTGAGGGAAATAACGGAGTTATCATTCTGGCAGCGACGAACCGACCGGAATCTCTTGATCCGGCACTGACAAGACCGGGTCGATTTGACCGCCGTGTTCCGGTAGAACTCCCGGATCTCAAGGGCAGAGAGTCGATTCTGCGCGTTCATGCAAAGAAGATCAAGGTTGCCGACAATGTGGACTACCTTCAGATTGCGCGCATGGCTTCCGGAGCCTCCGGAGCGGAGCTTGCAAACATCGTCAACGAGGCGGCACTTCGTGCAGTCCGCGATGGTCGTTCCTATGCGACACAGGAAGATCTTGAGGAGAGTATTGAGGTTGTCATTGCCGGATACCAGAAAAAGAATGCAATTCTCACCGACAAGGAGAAATGGACGGTTTCTTACCATGAGATCGGACATGCGCTTGTCGCAGCGAAACAGACAAACTCTGCTCCTGTTCAGAAGATCACAATCATTCCGCGTACTTCCGGTGCGCTCGGATACACGATGCAGGTTGAGCAGGGCAATCATTATCTGATGACGAAGACCGAGCTTGAGAACCGGATTGCGACTCTGACCGGAGGAAGAGCGGCAGAGGAAGTCATTTTCGGAATTTCTTCGACCGGAGCTTCCAACGATATTGAGCAGGCGACGAAGCTCGCTCGTGCGATGATTACCCGCTACGGAATGAGCAGGGAGTTTGATATGGTCGCAATGGAGACTGTGACGAACCAGTACCTCGGCGGGGATGCTTCTCTGAGCTGTTCGGCGCAGACACAGGCAAAGATTGATGAGCAGGTGGTTGCTCTCGTGAAGAAACAGCATGAGAAGGCAGCGGGCATCCTGATTGAGAACAGAGAAAAGCTCGATGAGCTTGCAAAGTATCTGTATGATCGCGAGACGATCACCGGCGAGGAGTTCATGGAGATTTTGAACCGCGATTAAGGCGATCAAGGAGCGATTGACTCAAGTCTTCACAAGCAAGCGCCGACTGTAATAAAAGAAGTATATTGAGTGCAGAAGCTGTACACAGAGAGTTTTGTGTGACGGCTTCTGCTTTATTATTTCATAGGAAATTGTGCCAGGGTACATTCTTTTTTATATTCTTATATTGTGAAAAAGAAAATAAATTGCGTGAAAAATATAACAAATAATGCATAAAAACAATATAATTGTATGCATAATTGAACTTGCACATCAAAATAAGAGCCATTATAATGAATTATTATTCAATAACATGAATTTTTGATTGCGAAGAAAAATAATGGCACAAAAAATGACAACACAACAGGTGAATACAGGTTGGCAAATTTGTCAGAGAAAGCAATCACAAAAAGATTACCACAAGAAATATGTATCATAGAAAGAATAGGAGATCAGTCAAATGTTGCGAGTTCAGTCCGAGGCAGAGCGTTGCCTGCAATGCAAGAAACCAAGATGTAGTACGGTATGCCCTATTTCCACAAACATTCCGGGTGCAATTCAGCTGTTAAAAGAGGGCAAGATGAGTGAGGCGGCTCACCAGCTTTTTGAGAATAACCCGCTCTCTGTGGTATGTGCGATTGTCTGCAATCACGACAGTCAGTGTGAGGGGCATTGTGTGCGAGGAATGAAGGGAGAGCCAATCGGCTGGGGACAGATTGAGCGATACATCTCCGACACCTACCTTGACCGTATGGAGATCAAACCGGCTCCGGAGAGTGGAAAACGCATTGCAATCATCGGAAGTGGTCCTGCGGGACTGACCGCGGCGATTGAACTGAGAAAATGTGGTCATGACATCACGATCTTTGAGGCAGAGAGCCAGCTTGGAGGCATGCTTCGCTATGGAATCCCGGAGTTTCGTCTGCCGAAGAGTATTCTGGATCGCTACACGGCTCTGCTCAAGCGTTCTGGCATCCATATCCGTCTCCACACCGCAATTGGAACATCCCTGACAATTCCGGATCTCTTCCGCGACGGTTATGATGCCGTCTTTATTGGAAGCGGTCTGTGGCGTGCCCGTCCGTTGAATGTGCCGGGTGAGAGCCTTCCAAATGTCTGCTACGGAATTCACTATCTGGCATCCCCGGATTCGTTTGAGATCGGAAAACGTCTGGCAGTGATCGGAACCGGAAATACGGCGATGGATGTGGCGAGAACGGCTCTCCATCGCGGAGTTGAGTATGTAACGCTGTATGCGCGCAGAAATAAGAGTGCCGCAGATCCGAAGGAAATTGAGATGGCGAAACTTGAAGGCGCAGAGTTCCACTATGGAATGCAGATCGTGAAGATTACAAAGGACGGACCCGTATTTCACAAGAGCAACCTCGATGAGAATGGTCAGATCCTCTCTCTTGAGGAGGAGGATCTGCTCGAGCCGGCAGATTTCACGATCATTGCAGCGAGCCAGGGACCGAAATCCAAGCTGATTCAGACGACGGAGGGACTTGAGGGAACGGAAAAGGGACTTTTGAAAGTCGATGAGGATGGAAGAACGACTGCTGAGGGTGTCTTTGCGGCGGGAGATGTCGTGCACGGTGGAAGAACCGTTGTCGAGGCAGTTGCAAAGGCGAAGCGAGTTGCCCATGCAATTGATGTTTATCTTGGAAACGGCGAAGAAAAGTAGTATACTGAACGTGTTGTAAAATCCTGAGTTCAGTCACGATCGTCAGATCCGTTAGAAATACTAGAACCATTAAAAATGTTAAAGTCGTTAAGATTTCTCTAAAATGGTTGAAATTTTTTACCGGTAACCCACTAATCAGAGTGTCGACAGAGTGTTGACTCGAACTGCATGTGGGCAGGAATGGCAGTGACTCAGGAAAAACAGGACAGACAGGAGGAGCGTTGCATGGTCAGAAAAGAGAATATCACAGCAGTGGAGCATTTAGGTGGCGGAAAGGGAACCGCATATGTTCACCACATCATCTCAAAGGAGGAGTTTCTTGGACATGGAAGAATGTATGCGAAGGTGGTTCTTCCTCCGGGCACAAGTGTGGGCTGGCATCAGCATGTGCATGACACAGAGCCGTACTATATCCTGAAAGGTCAGGCGGATTTCATCGACAATGATAAGTCTGTGACAAAGGTCGGTCCTGGCGACTGCTGTCTGATCGAGGTTGGACAGTTCCACAGCCTTGAGAACAATTCCGATGAGGATGTCGAGTTCATGGCTCTGATTTATAATGAGAAGGGATTCCTCTACGAGTAAGATCGAAAAACAGGCAGTTGGAAACGTTTTCAAATTTCTAAAATCGCACGGAAAAATAAAATAATAGGGCAGGGATTTCTCTGATATGAGAGGATCGCTGTCATTCACGAAAAGAGACAGTTTTTTCTTGAAACAGAAGGGAAAAGATTGTCTCTTTTTTGTCTTGAAATTTTCTATCAATTTCGATATGATGAAAATTAAACCGACTTTATTTTATCGACAATTCATAAACGACACAGGGAAGGAAACATGATTTTGTGAAAAAATAATTTATGGAAATTTTGGATGTCCTTTAAATGGATTTTTAAAGACGATCTGTACGGAGACGGATCATCTTCTCTACTCGGCAAAGGAGAATGGACGCGCCCGCTATGTGATTGGAAACTTTGAGGGAAACAAAAGTTGAGTGGGAACAGACGAATCCATTACAGTTTGTGAAAGGCAAAAGGCATAAATGGCAATGACAGAACAGGAACAGAAGTGGAAAGGAAGAATAAACATGGAATTTCGTCTGCACAGTGAGTATCAGCCGACCGGAGATCAGCCACAGGCAATCGATGAGCTGGTGAAGGGATTTCAGGAAGGCAATCAGTTTGAGACACTTCTCGGCGTCACCGGTTCCGGAAAGACATTTACAATGGCAAATGTCATTCAGAAATTGCAGAAGCCGACGCTGATTATCGCGCACAATAAGACGCTTGCCGGTCAGCTCTATTCGGAAATGAAAGAATTTTTCCCGGAGAATGCGGTCGAATACTTTGTCTCGTACTACGATTACTATCAGCCCGAGGCATATGTTCCGTCGACTGACACTTATATCGAGAAAGATTCTGCGATCAACGATGAGATCGACAAACTGCGTCACTCTGCGACGGCGGCGCTCTCGGAGCGGAGCGATGTGATCATCGTGGCATCGGTGTCGTGCATCTATGGACTCGGTTCCCCGATCGATTACAAGGAGATGGTGATCTCCCTGCGCCCGGGAATGGAGAGGGATCGCGATGAGATTATTCACAAGTTGATCGACATTCAGTATAGTAGAAATGATATGGATTTTCACCGCGGAACGTTTCGTGTCCGGGGAGATGTGCTTGAGATCTTTCCGGCATATTCTGGAAGTGAAGCGTACCGCATTGAGTTTTTCGGAGACGAGATTGACCGGATCACGGAGATCGACACATTGACCGGACAGAGCAAATGCGAGCTCGGTCACATCGCAATTTTTCCGGCATCCCACTACGTTGTCCCGAAAGAGAAAATGCAGCTGGCGACGGAGAATATTTTGGAGGAGCTTAAGGAGCAGGTCGCTTATTTTAAGAGCGAGGACAAACTGCTCGAAGCCCAGAGAATTGCAGAGCGGACGAACTTTGATGTTGAGATGATGAGGGAGACCGGATTCTGTTCCGGAATTGAGAACTACTCGAGACATCTGACGTTCGGAAAACAGGGAGAACCGCCGTGGACGCTGATCGACTATTTCCCGGAAGAGTTTCTGATCATTGTCGATGAGTCCCATATCACGCTTCCACAGGTGCGCGGAATGTATGCGGGAGACCGCTCGAGAAAACAGACCCTTGTCGATTATGGATTTCGTCTGCCATCCGCTCTCGATAATCGACCGCTGAATTTCACGGAGTTTGAGAGCAAGATTGACCAGATGATGTTCGTCTCGGCGACGCCGGGACAGTATGAGGAAGAACATGAACTTTTACGTGCCGAGCAGATCATTCGCCCGACCGGACTGCTTGATCCGGAGATCTCTGTGCGCCCGGTTGAGGGGCAGATCGACGATCTCGTGTCGGAGGTCAACAAGGAAGTTGCCGGTCATCACAAGGTGCTGATCACGACGCTGACAAAGCGGATGGCGGAGGATCTGACCGACTACATGAGGGAGATCGGAATTCGCGTCAAGTATTTGCACTCAGATATCGACACCCTGGAGCGTGCACAGATTATCCGCGATATGCGTCTCGATGTTTTTGATGTCCTTGTTGGAATCAACCTTTTGAGGGAGGGACTTGATATTCCAGAGATCACGCTTGTCGCGATTCTTGATGCAGATAAAGAGGGATTTCTGCGTTCGGAGACTTCTCTGATTCAGACGATCGGACGTGCGGCGCGAAATGCGGAGGGGCATGTCATCATGTATGCGGACACGATCACGGATTCGATGCGCCATGCGATTGAGGAGACGGGGCGAAGAAGAGAGATTCAGAAGAAATATAATGAAGAACACGGAATCACGCCGACTACGATCAAGAAAGCAGTCAGGGATCTGATTGCAATCTCGAAGGCATCGGAGACTCATCCGGAGAAGGAAGAGAAGGATCTCGAGTCCATGAGCAAGAAAGAACTTCAGAAGCTGGAGAAGGAACTTCAGAAGAAGATGAATCAGGCAGCCGTGGAGCTGAATTTTGAGGAGGCAGTTGTTCTGCGTGACCGCCTGCTTGAGGTCAAGAAAATGCTTCTTGATCTGGAGTGAGTTTGAGCTTGAAGTTCTCAAGCTCAAGAAAAGAAAAAATCATTGCTCGTATGACGTGGAAACCGTGGCAAAAAGTTCTTCCGGAAGAATATCGATCATGCCGTCCTCTCTGCGATAAAAATAGATCTGGTTGGAGAGGCGGTCTTCCGGCAAAACTTCTGTCTGGTTGATCGTGGAGATCATCATTTGCAATTCTCTCAGCCCGATCGGAGTATCTGCGGGGAGGATGAGAACCTCATGAATGCTGGACGGAAGGATCAGAAGATCCTGGTTTAAGCGGTCGGAGAGGTCTTCGAGAACAGTTGGATACAGCATACATCCGGCACCGTAGAGTCCGCTGGAATTCGTGAGGATGTAGATGGGAGGAGTCGTCTCGCACTCTGTCTCATCCGGCTCACCGATCGTCGTTCTGTTAATCTCCGTTGAAACGATGGTATCGCTGGTGTCTGCATGAAGGTTGTGGAGATCATTCAGCGTTTCCGACATATTCTGGATAACCGGGGGATAGGCCGTCGGCGTATTGACGCGGGCAAGTTTCCATAAGTCCGAGACTCCGATCTTCCACTGGCGCAGATGTTCCTTGCGAATCGGGGTTGTCAGCTGACCGACAGCGTTCTCCTCGATGTAGAGGAAGAAGACGACGGACAGGTCAAGGAAACGGATCGACGGGACTTCCTTTAAGAGTTCCTGATTCGACTCAGTGTGAATCAGTCGGTACATCACGCGGGATTTCAGGGAGTCAAAATCACTCATAAATTCCGGACTCAAACGGGACGGTGGCATGGCATTCTGGTAGAGACCGAGGATGTCAGAGAGGATCTCCTCGATGTTCATAGCATGATTCTTGTAGGCATCGAAGTAGGCGTTTAGATAAATCGTCGGTACGAAGAGCTGCCCGTTCTGGTAGAGACGAATTCCGTCCAAAGTTACGCCATTATTCTTCTGAAGCGGGCACACGTCAATTCGGCAGGATTCTCCGAGTGCGTGGCGCAGGTTCTGTGTAACTGTCTCCAGAAATTCCTTGTAATCCATAGAAGACCTCCTTTGAAAATGTTTGGTTATCTGGTTGTATAGGTTATATACATGCAGGGAACATGGCTCTTAGAAAGAAGAATAAGAGAAAAAAGTGAATAAGCAAGAATCCCTGAAACCCGATTGGGTGATTCTCATTATACTTGATTTCGGGGAAAGGCGCAAGAGAAAATTAAGGGAGTTTGAAGACAAAATAAGTGCAGGAGCCCTATGAAGATCTTCGTGATTTTTAAGAAAAAGTTTCGTTGTAGTTTTCTGAAAAACAGATAAAATAGGAAGAGAGAGACTCAAAAAAGAAAAACTCAAAAAAGAAAAACGAACAGAAGCAAACAGAAATGGAACAGGAAACAGAGAAAATGTATCAGATTGTAAAACGGATAGGAATTTTATTTGGAATTTTTGCGACAGCATTGCTGATTTATTTTATGATAGGAAATCGAAACAGGAGCGGAGCAGAGGAAACAGTCTATGTAGCACTTCAGGATGCTTCGCTTCCGACTGTGTACGCCGAGACCTGTGGGCGGACGATGAACCGGATGGTAGGGTATCGTCAGGAAATGGACTCTTCGGTCGCAGGTGAGCTGTTGACGTTGATTCCGGAGGATCGAAAGCTCGTGCTCGACATTCAGAACCGGGAGGATGCGATCACAGCGATTCACTATGATGTGCGGAGTATGGATCGCCAGCGTCTGATTGAGAGAACGGACCTTGAGAACTGGACGACGACGGATAGTGGGATTCAGGCACAGCTTCCGATTCAGAATCTGATTGCGAGAGATCAGGAATACCTGCTTCAGATCACGTTGGAGACCGAACAGCACGGATCGGTGTATTACTATACCCGAATTTTGTGGACGGACAGCGCGCGCGCGCAGGCGATGGTGGATCTTGCGGTAAATTTCTCCGAAAAGACCTTTGATCCGGCACAGGCGAGAGAGCTTGCATCGTATTTGGAGACAAATACCTCCCAGGATGAGAATTCTTATCACCGGACGACAATTCACTCGAGTTTTTCGAGACTGACCTGGGGCAAACTTGGTATGCAACCGTCGGGAGAATTTCAGGTAGCTCTTCGCGAGCTTGACGGAGCGATGAGCAGTGTTCAGGTGAAATATCCGGCTGTTCGGCAGGATGAGGAGACCGGAGAATCTGAGATATATGAGGTCGAGGAGAATTTCACGATGAAATGGAATGAACTTCGCATTTATCTGATGGACTATGAGCGGGATGTGAACCAGATTTTTTCCGGAAAAGACGCAGATTATTCAGGAAAACGGATTCTGCTTGGAATCACGGATGAGAGTCGTGTCGAAGCCAGAAAGAGTCCGTCAGGAAGTGTGATTGCTTACCGGGCAGGCAGGGAACTGTGGACGTATGACCAGAAGAGTGGTCATGCGGTCAAGGTTTTCTCGTTCCGCGGAAAGAGTGGGGATGTGAGGGAAAACGACAGCCGTCATGATACCCGGATTCTCTCGGTTGGAGATGACGGAAGCATCGAGTTTCTCGTCTATGGATATATGAACCGCGGAGAGCATGAGGGAAATATGGGAATTGCAGGCTATGTCTACCAGACGGAGGCAAATGCGCTCGAGGAGAGATTTTTCATCCCATACAGCGGTTCGTTTACCGAGCTTGAGGAGGATCTCAACCAGCTCGTCTGCCTCAACCCATCTGGAATGCTCTACCTTTATTTAAAACATGCGGTTTACGGAATTGATCTCGAGAGCCGTGAAAATATGGTGGTTGCCGATCGCTTAGAGAAGGGAAGCTATGCAGTCAGCGTGGATCAAAAACGCTTTGCCTGGCAGAGCGGACGCAGTCAGGGCGGAGCCGGTGTGCTCTATCTGATGGATCTTGAGACCGGGCAGAGTCAGGAGATTGACGGCGGAGTTGGTGAGAATGTCCGCGTACTCGGTTTTGTCGGCAGGGATCTCGTTTACGGAACGGCGCGCGAGAGCGACCGCTGGATCGTAAACGGCAGAACGGAAGAAGAACCGATGTACAACGTCAAGATTGTGAACGATCAGATGGAAGTTGAGACGACCTACCAGAAAGAGGGATATTATATCTCAAGGGTTTCGGTAGAGGAGAGCCGGATTCATTTAGACCGTGTGGTGCGCTCTGGAGATCAGAGCTATGCGCCCACCGTGGAGGATACGATCGTCTGCAATGCGGACATCGGTCAGGGAAGAATGGATGGAATCGGCTGGTACGCCTCTCCGACAAAGGGAAGAGTGTACTTTGTCCAGCTTGACGGGGAGGTTCGCAGTCGCTCAATCCGGACTTCTGTTCCGGATGAGATCAGCTACGAGAAGGCAGATGTGCTGAATCTCGAGACAGACCGCACACTTGGCAATATGGAGTTCTATGCGTATGCGAGCGGACAGTTGAGACTGGTGACGATGGATTTTGCGAGTGCAATTCAGACGGTCTATGAGGGAATGGGCTATGTGACAGATTCGTATCATCGCCTGCTCTGGAGTCGTGTGGATCGTTCAGTGACGAGAACCATTCGCGATCCGCAGACGGCATTTGCTCCGCTGTCCCGTCATCTCGATGAGTTTGCAGGAAGCCAGAAATACGCAGATGGAGTCCTCGTTCTCGATGGTCGCGGATGCAGTATGATGCAGATGCTCTATTTCATTGATCAGGGAACCCCGGTTGTCGCCTACACGGAGAATGGAGGATATCTGCTTCTGTGTGGATATGACGCCTACAATGTGACGATTTTCAATCCGGCGACGGGAGAGATGTACAAGGCAGGTCTCAACGACAGCACGGAGTATTTCCGCAGACTTGGAAATGACTTTGTGTGTGCGCTTGTCGTAGAGTAGTCGATGAAATCAGGGAAAGCAGTTAGTGGGATTCGCGCCAGTCAGGAAACGGGTGTTTCCCTTTACAAATCAGATTTATGTGGTATAATCATTAAGAATATTCGATGGAAAATTAAAGAAATCTTAAAGATTCAATTTGAAAAAGAATTTAACTTACCGATAAGATTTGTTTTTATAGAAGTTTTATAAATGTTTTTGTAGAAGAGTTTATAAACATTTTTATTTGAGTGTTTTGAAGAGTGAGAGATAACTGTTGAAACAGGAAGCTCATTGGCTTTAGACAATGGGTAATTCACACAGTTATAAAGAATAGGTTAAAAAGAAAGTGGCAGAGGTGCAGGATGAATCAGTTTATTATGAAGGGCGGTAATCCACTGGTTGGAGATGTGGTGATCAGCGGGGCGAAGAATGCGGCGCTTGGTATTTTGGCGGCTGCTATTATGACCGATGATGATGTCATCATAGAGAATCTGCCGGATGTGCGGGACATCAATGTCCTTCTCGAGGCGATTTCGGAGATTGGTGCTCAGGTAGAGCGGATTGACCGGCATTCCGTAAAGATCAATGCATCTACGATCCGTGAGGTAAGCGTAGATGATGAGTATATCCGTAAAATTCGTGCTTCCTATTATTTTATTGGAGCACTGCTTGGAAAGTATAAGAGCGCAGAGGTTCCGCTCCCGGGTGGCTGCAACATCGGAAGCCGTCCGATTGACCAGCATTTAAAGGGATTTCGTGCGTTGGGCGCAAAGATTGAGATTGACCGCGGGGCAGTGATTGCGCATGCGATCGATCTCGTCGGAAGTCACATCTATCTGGATGTGGTTTCTGTCGGAGCAACGATCAATGTCATGATGGCAGCGGCTCTCGCAGAGGGTCAGACAATCCTTGAGAATGCGGCAAAGGAGCCTCACGTTGTGGATGTTGCAAACTTCCTCAACAGCATGGGAGCAAATATCAAGGGCGCGGGAACCGATATCATCCGTATCCGTGGTGTTCGTCGCCTTCATGGAACGGAGTATTCGATTATTCCGGATCAGATCGAGGCAGGAACCTTTATGTGTGCAGCAGCGATCACCCGCGGAGATGTGACGGTCAAGAACGTGATTCCGAAGCATCTTGAGGCGATCTCTGCAAAGCTGATTGAGATTGGATGCGAGGTAATCGAGGGAGATGATGAGGTGCGTGTGGTTGGAAAACCGAGACAGCACTCGACAAATATCAAGACCCTTCCATACCCGGGATTCCCGACGGATATGCAGCCGCAGATGGCAGTGACCCTGGCTTTGGCTGAGGGAACAAGCATGATCACGGAGAGTATTTTTGAGAATCGCTTCAAGTATGTCGATGAGCTCTCGAGAATGGGTGGAAATATCAAGGTTGAGGGCAACGTTGCGGTTATTGACGGTGTGAAGGGATTTACGGGCGCTCAGGTTGAGTCTCCGGATCTTCGCGCAGGTGCGGCCCTCGTGCTCGCAGGACTGTCTGCAACCGGATACACCGTTGTGGATGAGATTGGCTATATTCAGCGCGGATACGAGAAGTTTGAGGAAAAATTGCAGGCTCTCGGCGCACATATTGATATCGTGGATTCTGAGAAGGAAGCACAGAAGTTTCGCCTGAAGATCGGTTAAAATTTGGGGACTTCTGAGCGCATTTTTGCGTGTGTTAAAATTTTTGTTTTCTTTCCGTAAGCAAATTGTTATGAACTGTACATAAACTGGACACGATTTTCCATTATGATAAAGACAGAAGATAAGAAGAAAAGAATTGGATCAGACAATTCCGCTATCGGAAAAGAAAAAGATCGAAAATGGAAGACAATTTGAAAGATAGTCGAGATTGTCGAGAGGATCGAGAAAGGAATTGAATCAGACGGAGCGGGAATGGAGGTCCGGTGTAGCAAAAGGAGGAGAAGAAAATGAAGTTATGGAAAAAAGGATTGTCCCTGATGCTGGGAGCGGCATTGATCGCAGCCGCATTCACGGGAACAACATTTGCGGCATCCAGCCGAACAAAGATTACAAGAGTTAATCTGGTAGTGGATTCTGATATTGCAGTCGGCGATGACAACGGAAGCGTGGATGTCACGACCCCGGATAGCCATTACAAGGTAAGCGATGTCGAGATTGACAACGACGATGCAGAGTGGACCAGCGGAGATAAGCCGAAGATTGAGGTTACCCTTGAGGCTGACAGCGATTACTACTTTGACGCAATGTCCAAGAGCAAGGTAAGCCTGAGCGGTGATAAGGCAACTTACACCGGCTCCCGCAGAGAGGACAGCAGCACGACTCTGATCATCAAGCTGACGTTAAAAGAGCTTGAGGGACCGCTTGAAATTGATGATCTCTCCTGGGAGGATGAGGAGACTCCGACCGCAAAGTGGGAAGAGGTAGATGGAGCAAAGAGTTATCAGGTACGTCTTTACCGCGACAGCAAGTCTGTTGGTGAGACCGCGACGACGACGAAGAATTACTATGACTTCGCTTCCAGAATCACCAAGGAGGGCGAGTACTACTTCAAGGTTCGCGTAATCAACAACAATTCCAAGAAGGGCGAGTGGTATGAGTCCGATTACATCTATGTGGATGATGCCCTGCTCGACTCTCTGAAGAAGACGAATGGTAGCAGTAACAATAACGGAAGCAGTGTGACTCCGGGAAGCAATACAACTTCTCAGGATCAGTGGATCTGGGACAGCAACCAGAAGAACTGGTGGTATCGCTACGCAAACGGCTCCTATCCGACAAACGGATGGCTTCAGATCGGCGGAAAGTGGTATTGCTTCGACTCTGTGGGCTGGATGCGCACAGGCTGGATTCAGGCAGGAAACAACTGGTACTACTGCGGAACCGACGGCGCAATGCTGACGAACACGACGACTCCGGATGGATATCGCGTAGATGCAAACGGAATCTGGATACACTAAACCTGAAATCAGAAAATGGAAGAATGAGGCAGGGCGGAATTTCCGCCCTGTTTTTGTATGACAGGAAATTGCGTCCTATCATATTCCTTAGTAACGATGCAATCAAAAATCTCCAAAATAAATTTCTAAAAAACTTTGAAAAAAGTGTTGACAAAACAGATAATCTATCATATAATAACCTCGTTGTTCACGACAACACAGCAACAAAGAGCAATACGAAGTATTCCTCGATAGCTCAGTCGGTAGAGCACGCGGCTGTTAACCGCGCTGTCGT
>NZ_CFAHBC010000037.1:0-23194 GCF_983179755.1 Brotaphodocola sp.
TAATGCCCGTTTTCACTTTCTTGCTGATGTCCTTTGCATACCACTCCGACATGATGTTGATAAAGGGCGCAAACTCCAATGTGTCGGGCTTCTCGCTGTCAATGCCGTTGTTGACCGCGATAAAGCGCACATTGTTCCGTCTGAATATCTCCATCGCGTTGCCGACTTGGAGATAGTCGCGCCCCCAGCGGGTAAGGTCTTTCATAATGCAGACACCGATTTTCCCGTTTTCCACATCGTCCATCATGCGGGAGTAGGCGGAACGGTCAAAAAACCTGCCGCTTTCGTCATCGTCAATGTAGTGCCGGATATTGGTTAGGTGCTGCCCTCTGGCATAGTTCTCCAAAAATATTTTTTGGTTCTGTATGCTGTTGCTCTCGCCGCCGTCCCTGTCCTCGTCGCCCACGGAAAGGCGGGAGTAAAGGGCTGTAATTTTGCTATAATCAGTCATGTGCATAACCTCCTGTGCGTCCATGTATGTGTCATTTACACTTAAAATTATGCACTCCACCTTGCCGAACCGTATTCTACTCCCTGCCGGAATTTCTTTGCATTTTTCGCTTTATAATATACTACCATACGAAATCCTATTCCGCATCCCACTCCTACCAGTAAATCCCCCGGCATAAAACTGGGAAACGGGTTTACAAACGCACCTCCCATCCCATTGATCGTGTCCAACACCTTCTGTAATGTGTTATCTCCTGCCTGCTGTCCATACAGCCATGAAACCTTATTAAAGACATATCCGAATATCACATAGGGAGCACATTTGAGAGTAAGCTGTTTCCCATTTACCCCTCTGCACTTTTCTTTGACAGTTTTCGGGATTGACTGCAAATCCTTTACAATCCCGTCAATGACCTTGCTTATAGGCTCTGTCCCCTGTCCTTGTTTTTCTCTCTGCTCCGCTCCCTGTTCTTGTTCTGTGCGATCATCTTCTGAAGTCCTTTCAGTTTCTGCCGTAATGACGGACGCTGTTGCTTTTTCTCATTAACTTTTACAAATTCCTTGAACGCCTGTGCAATCACATCGGCATCCTTACCCTTAAAAAATACAAGGTATTTTGGCGGCTCCGTGGTCTTATCCCGCTTCACAGCGAAATCTACATTGTACTTTCTCGCCACACGCTCAAAAGCCTTAATGTTATCATCCGTGACCTCTATGGACTTCGCACCCGCTCCCTGACCTACCAGCTTTTTCACCGGTATTTTCCCGTGGGAAGGCTCTTTATGTTTCTGATGCTCCAGATACATCTTCATCGCCTTCTGGAGAACACTTGCGGTCAGTTTGGATGTCTTGATTGCAAGGGCAATCGTTTTTTGTGTTGTTTCCTCCTGCACAGTGTCCCTCCTTCCTGATCTGTCCCTCTCCTGTCAGGGTGGAACCAACAGCCCGTGGAGCTGTATTTTCATTCCCATATCTACAATTCCTCTCCTTCCTCATGTTCCCTTTCCCACCAGTTCAGTTCTTCCTCATAAAAATCATCCAAAGCAGCTTTCAGTGCTTTCTCCTGCTTTTTTGTCTTGATGACATCACGCACTGCCTTTACAATAACTGCCCCTACTGCAACCGCAATCAATAACTTCTTTCCATTTTTTCTACTCATTTTTGTTCCTTTCCACTTCTGGACATTGTGACCAGAAGTTGTTGTAATAAAAAAAGACAGATACAAAATCTTTCGATCTCATATCTGCCTTAACGCTGTTATTTAATTTTATAATCATGTTACTATTTTTATCCGTTAAACAATATGTGCTGTCCAAATATGCACCCTTGTTTTTTGATTATTTCTATTCAAAATAATTTGTGCGTGTTTTAATTCCGCATATCCAGTAGGCACATCTTCTAAATCTGTAACTCTATTATATGGATAACCATATCCTTGAAAATAATCCAAAATCTTTTGATATCCAGAATCAAAATTTTTTACAGTTGTATAAATAAGCAAAAAAGCATATGGGCATCCATTAGGATCATATTTCGTAAGAACTTTATTGATATGGGTATCTAAAGTATCCTTTTCTAATGAAGAAATCTTTACACCTTCTATCATAACAACGGGTAATCCATCAGCGCATATTTGTATATCAACTTCTCCAGCCCCTTCACCAGCCTCAGATTCTCCCTGTCTTGTCTGATCTTTCACAATATAACTTTCGTCTAAAAGATCTCGAATATAATCATTCATTGTGTCTTCACTACTTTCTATATTGTAGTTATGATTTCGTTGAAGCTTTGACATTGACCGGAGCACCTTATCACAAATCTCTTTTTCTGGAATTCTACTATCATCTTCTATTTGCGTTTCACTACCATTATCACCATATTCTTCTAAGTGATCTCTTAATACATTCAGTTTTGATTCCAGTTTCTCGAACCTACCCTCATCACCCCAACCACTAAAATGAGTCAATAATTTCATTATTTCATCAATGTAATTATCTCCCTCTATCTTATTTAGTTCAAAGCATAATTGATCTTGCCATTTCAGGAATTCTGGTTGTTTATATATTGTTTGAACCTCAATACCAGATGTTTTTCGTTGTCCCGTACTACGATCATATGAGGAAAACATAGTATAATTTTCTGTTCTAAATAATGCTTTTATTTCAGGCATCTGGTCAATTAATTTTTTCACAAGATCTATGTTAATCATATTTTCACCTCTTAGATTTTATTTAATCAGCAGAACCAATTATACCAAAAACTCTTTTGACATTCTATATTTAAACTCAATTCACATAAATTACCATCTACACCATTATTTCAGTATAAAGACAGTATAAAGATTTACAAAGATTTGTTTATGACTTAATTTAACATCATCCAGCAATAAGCAATGTGCCAATACCTCTACATCCTCCATATCCATAAGCCGATTAGCCACCTCATTCCCTTTGTCCGGTGCTTTGGCTGAACATACAGCAAAATCCCACCTAGCTTCCCTGCAATACTTATATAACCCCAAAATATATTTGTTTGACATGATAAATCCAAACGCTTCATTCTTCTGATACGTCATTTTATGTTTATCCCATTCATCCTCCGGCAAAGAAAAGTAACATCTTGCTGTCTCGACATAGCAATCCCCTTGATAAGTCGGCTGTAACTTTTTCTCTTGCCGAAGCATCTGATGATAGATTTTCTCCCTGTCTAAAACACTTCTTGCCCTTGTAAAATCCGGTGTTTTTCCTCTCATGAACGTATAGACATTATTGATTATGGTCTTGCTCGCCAATGCCTTATATTCCCCCACTCTATGAAGATACTGCAATACCTCTGTCAATTTCTCTTTTGATGCGATCTCCTGATAGCAGCCTGCATCCAGTTCAATCCTTTCAAATTGAAGCGGTGTACTGCCTTTCTTAATCTCCCGCTCCATAATCCGTTTCGTATCACGCATTGATTCCATTTTATTTCCTTTCCACTTATTGACGTTGTGACCAGAAGTTATACAGAGGGCAGATACAAAATCTACAATCTCATATCTGCCCTATATTTCACCAAAGGAACTATCCCTTGCGTATTCCAGTATGATACTGATTACCTCTTTGATGATCGCAGCTATTTTTATAGCAAGGACAACCACACCTATGACTCCGCCTATAATGGTATCCAGTGCAAGCACACCTATACTTCCGGCAATTCCAAAGTTGCGTGGTATCAACAGCATGAGCATCTTCCGTATCCCAAATGGGAACCCACTCATAATCCAAAATTGAAACCAGTTTACTCCATTTCCATCTACACAAATCCAATAGCACATATTCATCCACACTGCAATTACAAGCAATGGCAGTATCACTTTAAATAATACCCTTTTCATGCCAGCCTCCCCCGTACATATCATGCTGCACTTCCTGCTGATAGAAATGATTTATCGTAGTGGGTGCATTATAAAGTGCCGTAATCATATATGCCTTGATATTTGTGATTTTAGTGGTTGTATCCTGCATACAGCCAATCACATATTCCAAATGGCTACTTTCCAGCTTCAAAAATCTTGATTTCACAAGCTCATACGGATATTCTTCTCCTGCTACCCTGATTGTTGAACGCTTCACACAAACCACCTCACAGATTACCTGAAACAGTTCATCATAAAGCTCTCTCTTTCCATAACCGTCATACTGCATATGGTGATCGTAACTGATATTTTCTTTGATCAGTTCTATGTATGTCTGGACATCATCCATCACATCCATCGTATCCTTTTTCCCTGAATCAGATTGAATGATAGGATTGATATAACTCTCCTCGGTATAACTCAAATCAGTCTGATTATAGTTAGTATAATTAGGGTTCGGTTCTCCGACTTCTTGAGGTTCGATTCTCCGACTTCCAGAGGTCTGTTTTTCCGACTTCTTGAAGTTCGATTTTCCGACTTCTTGAAGTTCGATTTCCGGACTTCTTGGAGTTCGATTTTCCGACTTCTTGAAGTCTGATTTTCCGACTTCTGTGATTTTATCAGTGTTTCTAGACTTTTTTTCATCTACATTTTCTGCCAGTGAAGCAAAGTTCTTCACATATATGATGTCCGGTTTGCCCAATCCTCTACGCACTTTCTCTACCAGCCCAATTCCCTTAACAGAATCCAGCTCTGCAAGAACCTTAACCGCCTTTTCCTTTCCACACCCCAAATCTTCCATAATACTGTCTATGGTGTATATGATATATGCCCGATTGTCCTCATCAAACCACTCATTTTTTATAGATAAGGACATACGATCAAGCATCAGACCGTATAAAAGTTTTGCATCACTGGATAATTTCTTAAATCTTTCATCCTTGATCAGCAGGCGGGGAACACGATAGAATGAGAACTGCTCTGCTTCTATTCCATAATAATAATCCAGTTGTAATATTTCACTCATTCCCGGCTCCTCCTTTCTACTGTGTGCTCTTCCAATTCTCCAATAACTGATAAATAATATTCTCTATTTGCTCCCTGCTGTATGTCGCAGGAAAATAATTGTTAATGCGCTCTGTTTTTATGACAACCTTTCGCTCCACGGTTTTCTCTTTTTCCAACATCATGCGAACCATCGGAAAGGTAAGTTCCCCTTTTTTGTCACTTTCCTTGAGCATGGCACTCTGCTGAGTTGTGATAACAACATTTGTTTCCTGTATTGCAACCAAAACCCATTGCTGTGCATCCTTTGATAAAAATGATAAGTCAACCGCCTGCATGATACCGATTTTCTTTGCATCCACCATATCGAGTAGCGAATCCGACAGGCGTGAAATCCATATATATCTCTGAACCGTCTTTGCACTCTCTCCTGCCGCTTCTCCCAGTTCTCCAAGCGTAAGTCCGCCTTCCTTACTTCCCTGATGCTTCATTGCATCATATTTCATTCTGTATGCCTTTGCTTTCTCACTCGGAAGAATATCCTCCCGCTGAATATTGGAATCTACCATGATAATCGTAGCTTCGTCATCCGTATAATCACGGATGAACATCGGCATTGTAGTAAGTCCGACAAGCTCACAGGCGTGTCTCCTGCGATGTCCGGCAATAATCTCATAACCGCCATCTTTCATTGGTCTGGCAATGCCTGGCATCAACACTCCATGCTCCCTGACGCTTTCTACCGTTTCCTGCATCTTTTCATCATCCAGTACCTTAAACGGGTGTCCTTTGAACTCATGCAGTTCTGACAATGCGATTTCCTGTACCTGCTCTGTTCCTGTCTGTGGCTGCTCCGTTCCAAATAAATCATCAAAACTGTTCAACTTTACCTTTGCGGCACTTCCTGTCTTACTCATTGCCAAGCACCTCCTCCGTCAGTGATTGGTAGGCACTTGCTACCTTGCCATTCGGATCGTGCTTATAAATGCTCACACCTTCCGCAGAAATCTCCGCAGCTCTTACCGACATTGGAATACTGTTTTCAAATATCCGCACTCTGCTTCCATAATTTTCAATCAGCAGATTGCTGATGTCTCTGGCATAATTGGTACGATTATCAACCATTGTAAGCAAAATTCCCTCAATCTCCAGTTTCGGATTGATCTGTCTCTTTACTTTTCCAATAGTTTTAATCAGCTGTTCCAGACCTTTTACCGGCAGATACGCTGCCTGTACCGGAATCAAGATACTGTCCGCACTGGTAAAAGCATTTATCGTAATCATGCCGAGTGATGGCATACAGTCAATTAGAATGTAATCATAGCGGTCTTTCTGCTGTTCTATGTAGGTACGAAGCACCGTCTCCCTGCTCATAACATTCACAAGCGAGGTTTCCAAACCGGAAAGCTCAATATTTCCCGGCATGAAATCCACACCTTCCTCATGTCTTAAAATGCCGTACTCCGGTTTTATTTCCTCATCATTGATAATGGATGCCATAATGGTTGCAAGTGTAATTTCCAGTCTATCCGGCTCCTGAATACCAAGACTTGCCGTAAGGCTACCCTGTGCATCTGCATCTATCAGCAAAACTCTCTTTCCCTGTTTTGCCAGTCCGATTCCTAAATTGCTTGTTGTGGTGGTCTTTCCAACTCCACCCTTCTGATTTGCGATTGCTATAACTTTACACATGATAAAATTCTCCTTATTCTCTACTATTGATTTTTCACATTGCTTTTCTGTACTTCCGCATAAGCTCTGTAATATTTGTTTGTTCCTTTGTTGCTATAAAGCTCTGATATTTCCAATACCTCAATTTGGGGATGACGCTGTAAAATTTTCTGAAACCATACAATGTCATTCTTTGTTCCCATCAGTCTGACTTTTAACATTAGTCTGCTCCTCCAAATAAGGCATACAGTTCCCGGTTATAAGTCGCATACTCCGGATAGCGGATCTGTATCGCCTGCCAAAAGAAAGGTGCATAGGCACAGCAGAACAAGTCCTCCACTGTATACTGCCTGCACTCGTTTACCTGTTCCTCTGTTTTTGTGTAATCATCTACACTCGGTGTGCCGTTGCAATACAGATTAAATGCCATTCGCACCACCTTCATACTGCCACTGGTCTGCCAGCCTTCATGCAGACACTCTGTTTTTACACATCCTGTTTTAAAATCATAGATGCTATTGATATTTCTTCTCGTATCATCACTGATACCAAGACAATAGCAAAGTGCCTTGTGGTACACATCCTGATAGCGTACCTCTTTTAATTTTTCATAGTAGAATTTTTCATGTGCTTTGCTGATAAAATTGATTGTCTGTTTCTTATTGTTTTCTGCTCCTAACGCTGTGTTGTTCATAGTGAACCTCCTTTAAAAAATTTTTATTTTGCATATAAAAAAGGACTAAGTCCTTTTTAAGCCATAGCTTTAAGGATTTAGTCCTAATCGAGAGATATAAGAAAGGGAAGCATTGCGCTTCCCTTTCGAGTTATATATAGATTTTGCAAACAATATCTTTAAATCGGTTCGCTTTCGTGTACTCAGCATGATATTTCATGTACTCATTCACATCATCCCTTGTAACAATCAGCGTTGTGAAGTAAAAATATTTACGCTCTTCTACTTTCCTGCATTGGCAATCGCTGCCTGTGCTGCTGCCAGTCTTGCGATCGGCACACGGAACGGTGAGCAGGATACATAATCCAGACCGATCTTGTGGCAGAACTCTACGGAAGACGGATCTCCACCGTGCTCACCACAGATACCGATGTGCAGGTTCGGATTAACCGGCTTACCTAACTTGATAGCCATCTCCATCAGCTTGCCTACGCCAACCTGATCCAGTTTTGCGAACGGATCGTTCTCGTAGATCTTAGCGTCATAGTATGCACCAAGGAACTTACCAGCATCATCACGGGAGAAGCCAAAGGTCATCTGGGTCAGATCGTTGGTTCCGAAGCAGAAGAATGCAGCCTCAGTAGCGATCTGGTCTGCAGTCAGAGCTGCTCTCGGGATCTCGATCATCGTACCAACCTCGTACTCCATATCGATGCCAGCTGCTGCGATCTCAGCGTCAGCGGTCTCAACAACAGTCTTCTTGCAGTACTTTAACTCCTTGATGTCGCCGATCAACGGAATCATGATCTCCGGCTTGATGTTCCAATCCGGATGAGCCTTCTTCACATTGATAGCTGCGCGGATAACTGCGGTGGTCTGCATAACAGCGATCTCCGGGTAGGTGACTGCCAGACGGCATCCACGATGACCCATCATCGGGTTGAACTCATGCAGGGAATTGCAGATAGCCTTGATCTCCTCAACAGTCTTGTTCTTAGCCTTAGCCAGCTTCTCAATGTCAGCCTCCTCAGTCGGAACAAACTCATGCAGCGGCGGATCCAGGAAACGGATGGTAACCGGGTCACCCTCCATAGCCTCGTACAGCTGTTCAAAGTCGCCCTGCTGTAACGGCAGGATCTTGTCCAGTGCCTCTTTTCTTTCCTCTACGGTATCGGAGCAGATCATCTCACGGAATGCCTCGATTCTGTCTGCCTCGAAGAACATATGCTCAGTACGGCAAAGACCAATACCCTCAGCGCCCAGCTCACGAGCCTTCTTAGCGTCTGCCGGGGTATCTGCATTGGTGCGTACCTTTAAGGTTCTGTACTGGTCAGCCCAATCCATGATACGTCCAAACTCGCCTGCGATCTTAGCCTCAACAGTCGGGATTGCACCGTCGTATACGCAACCGGTAGAACCATCAAAGGAAATCACATCTCCCTCATGATACTCCTTGCCATGCAGGGTGAACTTCTTGTTCTCCTCATCCATAACGATGTCGCCACAACCAGATACACAGCAAGCGCCCATACCACGAGCAACTACTGCTGCATGGGAGGTCATACCACCACGAACAGTCAGGATACCCTGAGAAGCCTTCATTCCGGTGATATCCTCCGGAGAGGTCTCCAGACGAACCAGAACAACTTTCTCACCTCTTGCAGCCCACTCCTCTGCATCAGCAGCGGTGAACACGATCTTACCACAAGCAGCACCAGGAGCAGCGCCCAGAGCCTTAGCGATCGGGGTTGCAGCCTTCAGAGCAGCCGGATCAAAGGTCGGATGCAGTAAGGAATCCAGGTTACGCGGGTCGATCATGGCAACTGCCTCTTCCGGAGTTCTCATGCCCTCGTCTACCAGATCACAGGCAATCTTTAAAGCTGCCTGAGCGGTTCTCTTACCGTTACGGGTCTGAAGCATGTACAGTTTGCCGTGCTCAACGGTAAACTCCATATCCTGCATATCTCTGTAATGATCTTCCAGAGTCTTGCAAACATTCTTGAAGTCCTCAAATGCCTGCGGGAATTTCTCTGCCATCTCGTCGATGTGCATCGGGGTACGAACACCTGCTACTACGTCCTCGCCCTGTGCATTGGTCAGGAACTCACCGAACAGACCCTTTGCACCGGTTGCCGGGTCACGGGTAAATGCAACACCGGTACCACAGTCATCACCCATGTTACCAAATGCCATGGACTGTACATTAACAGCGGTTCCCCAGGAATACGGGATATCGTTATCACGACGGTATACATTTGCACGCGGGTTGTCCCAGGAACGGAATACAGCCTTGATTGCGCCCATCAGCTGCTCCTTCGGATCATCCGGGAAATCTGCGCCGATCTTATTCTTATACTCAGCCTTAAACTCATTAGCCAGCTCTTTCAGATCATCAGCGTCAAGCTCAACGTCCTGAGTAACGCCCTTCTTCTCTTTCATCTGATCGATCAGAGCCTCAAAGTACTTCTTGCCGACTTCCATAACAACGTCGGAGTACATCTGAATGAATCTTCTGTAGCAGTCCCATGCCCAACGAGCATTGCCAGACTTCTCAGCGATAACATTTACAACGTCCTCATTCAGTCCAAGGTTCAGGATGGTGTCCATCATACCCGGCATGGATGCTCTTGCGCCAGAACGAACGGATACTAACAGCGGGTTCTCCAGATCACCGAACTTCTTGCCGGTAATCTCCTCCATCTTTCCGATGTACTCGTTGATCTGCTCCTGAATCTCCGGATTGATCTCACGGCCATCCTCATAATACTGAGTACATGCCTCCGTGGTAATCGTGAAGCCCTGCGGTACCGGAAGACCAATATTGGTCATCTCAGCAAGGTTAGCGCCCTTGCCGCCCAGCAGGTTTCTCATAGTGGCATTGCCCTCGGTAAATAAGTAAACCCACTTCTTTGCCATCTGTTTTTCCTCCTCAAATATGCATGTAGAATTGACTCTACGAATTTTCACCCCGCTACTGGTTGTATTCCCCAAATACATGAAAAAGCCGTATGCGGTCTGCTATTAGTATAGCACATTTTTCGATTCCGTAAAGGTTTTTTTGTCAAAAAATCGATAAATTTTGTGAAAACTTAGGTAAATTTAATCGTTTCTGTTTTTGTTTTCAGTCATTTTCACATATCCGTAATAAATTCGTATATGCGAATATCTATGATGTCAAATTAACAAAATTTCCCTGTCTGCACACTGCTTATTTTTGCTTATAATTATTTATTATTGTTTATTATGTTTAGCAGTACTGAATCTTCTTGCGGGTATCCTCTGCCACTTCCTCGCCCACAAGCTGTTTTACAATCTCAAGTCCGAGATCAAGTGCAACGCCGAGTCCCTTTCCGGTTGTGTAAATGCCATCGGTCACAACGCCCTGCTGGTTCGTGTAGGTAGCGCCCTTGAAATCTTTCTCAAATCCCGGGAAGCAGGTAGCTGTCTTTCCCTCAAGGAAACCGTGACGACCGAGAACAACGCCCGGTGCTGCACAGATTGCAGAAATTCTCTTGCCTGCATCGCGCTGTCTCTCAAGTGCCTTGATCAACGGCTCACATGCGGAGAGACGCTCAGAACCCGGAAGACCCCCCGGAAGGAAGATCACATCTGCATCTGAAAAATCAGTCTCTGCGATCGTCATATCTGCCTCAATCGGAATCTGGTGGGAGGAAACAACTCTGCGATCCTTCTCAATCGAGACAAGCACGGTCTCAATCCCACTTCTTCTCAGAACATCGACAACTGCCAAGCACTCTACTTCCTCAGATCCGTCTGCGATCATTGCATACACTTTTGCCATTTTAAATTCCTCACTTTCTTTTTCTTATCTTGCCTTTTCTTGGCTTTTTTCCTATTTTATAGGGATTTCATAAAAAATGCAAGAAGCCCTCGTTATATTTTCTGTTTTTTCTTTTTGTCCAGTTTTCCCTTTCTTTTTCATTTACCATCTGCCTTTTACAACATTTTTAACAAAACATTATCGCAAAACATAACGTGCGTTATATTCTCTTCCGGTTGGCTATGTTAAAATATTATCAGTTTCAAAAATTTCGTGAAACGACAGACAATGGAGGTTTTACAAATGACTGAGAAGAAAGCACTGGTTACGCCAAAGGCCATACACGCAATCATCGGTATGGCAATCATGTTTCTGTTTCCGCTCCTGCCCATCTCACTTCCGGAAGTGACACCGCTGGGCATGAAAATCATCGGTATCTTTTTAGGTACTCTGTACCTGTGGACAACGGTCGAACCTGTGTGGTCCAGCCTTGCCTGCATCTTCATGGTCGGCATCTCCGGATACGGTCCGATGAATCAGGTTCTCCAGACTGCATTCGGAAGCCCGGTTATTATCCAGATGTTCTTCCTGATGATCGTCATGAACTGTCTCGTTTACAATCGACTGACCATGTATATCGGTCGTTTCTTCCTGACACTCCCGATCAACAACGGTCGCCCGTGGGTATTTACCGCAATGCTGATGATCGGTTCGATGCTGATGGCTGCCTTCGTCGGTCCGTTTGCACCGATCTTTCTGTTCTGGCCGGTTGTCTATGATATCTTTGATGAGATCGGAATCAAGAAGGGCGAGGCTTACCCGACCCTGATGCTGATCCTGATCGTAATCGGTACTCTGATCGGCTTCCCGGTTCCGCCATACAGTGGAAATGGACTTGCCCTGATCAGCAACTACTCCACGATCACCGAAAACATGGGAAGCAAGATCGTGTTAAATAATGCTTCCTACATGGCTCTGGCTGTGATCTGGGGTCTCTCCTCAATCATCGTCATCGTGCTTTTCTGTAAGTTTATTCTTCGCCCGGACGTAAGCAAGCTGAAGAACCTCGATGTAGAAAAGCTGAAAAAGAATCCGCTTCCGCCTCTGACCCCGAACCAGAAGTTCATGGCAGTTACCTTCGTGATCTACATTGCCTGCATGCTTCTCCCGAGTGTCATTCCGAATCTCGGAATTATGAAGTTCCTGAGTGCAAACAGCTACGGTCTCGCAATCGGTTACACCGCAATTCTTTGCTGTGTCAGCCTTGACCCGAAAGAACATCAGACGATCATGCCGTTTGGCAAGGTCGCAGGCAACTTTGCATGGGGAACCTTCTTCCTGTGTACCGCAGCTACCCTGCTCGGCGGTGTTCTGACAAACGAGTCCACCGGTATTGCAAAGTTCCTGAGTTCCGTGCTGAACCCGATTTTCAGCGGTATGTCCCTGACGGTATTCTATATCGCCCTGCTTGCAATCACTCTGGTTCTGACGAACCTGTGCAACAGCCTTGTAATCGGTATGCTGATTCAGCCGGTCATCGCATCCTTCTGTCTGGCAAATGGAATCAACTCCTCCCCGATCACGGCACTGATCATCATCTTCGTTCTGGCAACCGCATCGATCACCCCGTCGGCATCTCCGTTTGCGGCAATGATCCACGGCAACAAGGAATGGCTTGCCTCCGGTCAGATCTACAAGTACACGACGATGATCGCCCTGATCGAGATCATCATGGCAGTCGTTGTCGGTCTTCCGGTTGCAATGGCACTGTTCCACTAAAACGTCTCTGTTTTCCTTTTCGGATTTCGACTCGTCTGAGTTTTATATTTCACATTTCTGGGTTTTATGGTACACTGATTAGCAGGAATGCTTCAGGGGGACCGGCACAGCCGGTCCTCTTTTTTCTGTCTCATTTATTTTATTTTTTATCTTACTTTTACTCTGTTTTTTATTTCACTTTACTTTCTGTTTCACTTTTGTTTTATTTGATCTGGTGTTTTATATTGGAAAGGACAGGACTACTTATGAAAAAAATTACGATTATAGATGGTCAGGGTGGACGCATGGGAAAAACCCTGATTGAACAGTTAAAGAAAGAATTTCCGAATCAGGAACTGCTCGCAATCGGCACAAACAGCATTGCAACCTCCGCAATGATCCGCGCCGGTGCCGACTACGGCGCAACCGGCGAGAATCCGGTGATTGTCGCCTCCCGCGACTCCGACATCATCATCGGACCAATCGGCATTGTGATCGCAGATTCCCTCTTCGGGGAAGTGACCTCCAAGATGGCAGAAGCGGTCAGTCGCAGTCACGCGACCCAGCTTTTGATGCCGGTCAACCGCTGTAACCACCATGTTGTCGGCTGTGAGGAGATCTCAATGAATGAAATCATCCGCCGTGTTGTCGAACAGGTCCGCGAGCTGATCCAATAACATAACTTGTGCATCACTTATCACAACCCTCATTTTTTCGGCTGATAGCGAATGTCAGAGACATTGTAGACCGTGATGAACGCATGTGGATCTTTGCGGTTCATGTAGTTCATCAGTTTCTGATACTCCGTTCGGTCGACAATCGTGATGATCTCATTTCGCTTCTCCATGTTGTAAGCACCGATCGATTCATAGATCGTCGCTCCGCTGTGCAGATCATTGAGGATAAAACGGCGCAGTTCCTCTTCTTTCTTTGTGATGATGCAGACACGCCGTTTGACATTGTGATTGAAGATGAAATGGTCGAGGACGATTCCATTGAAATACGTTCCAAGCACACTGAGAACGACGGTTTTCTTGTCGTAGACGAGACCCGCGGAGAGCGCGATACACATGCCGGAGAGCGACATTGCCTTTCCAAGATCCATGTGCAGATACTTGTTCATAATCTTAACAACAATGTCAATCCCGCCGGAGGACGCATTGCGATTGAACAGAATGCTCAGTCCGACACTGACCACAAGCACATAGCAGACCACATCAAGTTCCTGGCTGTCCGTCAAGGATGTAAAATTCGGGAATACCGTCTCAAAGAGTGCGAGAAACAAAGGCAAAATGATACTTGTATACACCGTCTTCGCCCCAAACTCCCTCCCGCAGGTAAAAAAGCCGACAATCAGAAGTGCCACATTGAGGATCATCGTGATCGCTGACAGCGGAAGCGGAACGAAGTTCGACAGTACAATTCCAAGACCGGAAATACTGCTGATCGAAGTGTGGCTCGGCATCAGAAAAAAGTAAACAGCACCCGCAATGATTGCGACTGCTCCTGTCAGAATAGCTGTCTCCCGCACAGCCTTCCCACAATGGATTATCTGTGCGCTCTGTGCCTTTTGGTTTTCTTGTTTTCTATCCATCTCTCTTCTCACACTTTCCTCAAAAAAATGCTGTTACAAAGCAAGGCGTCCCCATTGGGAGCTTCCCTGCTCTGCAACAGCTATTTTTTGACAATTACGATACTTATTATATTGAAATAATTTTAGAAGCGGAACTTATCCTCGAAGTAGTTCTTCAGCTCTGCGATCGGCACGCGAACCTGCTCCATCGTATCACGGTCACGAACCGTTACTGCCTGATCGTTCTCAGACTCGAAGTCGTAGGTGATGCAGAACGGAGTTCCGATTTCATCCTGTCTTCTGTAACGCTTTCCGATGTTACCGCGGTCATCAAACTCGCAGTTGTAGTACTTGCTCATCTCAGCGTAGATCTTCTCAGCGCCCTCATTGAGCTTCTTAGACAGCGGAAGAATACCGATCTTCACCGGTGCGATTGCCGGATGGAAGTGCAGAACGGTACGAACATCGCCCTCACCGATCTCCTCCTCATCGTATGCGGAGCACAGGAATGCCAGTGTTACACGGTCAGCACCCAGAGACGGCTCGATGACATACGGGATGTACTTCTCCTTGCTCTCATCATCAAAGTAGGTCATATCCTGTCCAGATACATTCTGATGCTGGGTCAGATCGTAATCGGTACGATCTGCGATTCCCCACAGCTCGCCCCAACCGAACGGGAAGAGGAACTCCAGATCCGTTGTTGCCTTGCTGTAAAAGCACAGCTCCTCTGCGGAATGATCTCTCGCACGCATCTCATCATCCTTGATACCGAGGCTCTTGAGCCACTGAATGCAGTGCTCCTTCCAGTAAGCGAACCAGTCGAGATCAGTGCCCGGCTTGCAGAAGAACTCCAGCTCCATCTGCTCGAACTCACGGGTACGGAAAGTAAAGTTACCCGGGGTGATCTCGTTACGGAAGGACTTACCGATCTGACCGATACCAAACGGAACTTTCTTTCTGGAAGTACGCTGTACGTTCTTGAAGTTTACGAAAATACCCTGTGCGGTCTCCGGACGAAGGTATACGGTGTTCTTTGCATCCTCGGTTACGCCCTGGAAGGTCTTGAACATCAGGTTGAACTGACGGATGTCGGTGAAATCATGCTTTCCACAGCTCGGACAGCAGATGTTGTGCTCATCGATGTACTGCTTCATCTCTTCCTGGCTCCATCCATCGACAGAACCCTCCGGAGTGATGCCGTTCTCTGCCATGTAATCCTCAATCAGCTTATCAGCGCGGAAACGCTCCTTACAAGCCTTACAATCCATCAGCGGATCAGAGAATCCACCGAGATGACCGGAAGCTACCCAGGTCTGGGAATTCATCAGAATTGCACAGTCAACGCCTACGTTGTACGGGCTCTCCTGAACGAATTTCTGCCACCAAGCACGCTTTACGTTGTTCTTCAGCTCAACGCCAAGATTGCCGTAATCCCAGGTATTTGCCAGTCCGCCGTAGATCTCAGATCCCGGATATACAAATCCACGGTTCTTCGCCAGTGCTACAATCTTTTCCATTGTTTTTTCCATTGTCCAATAACCTCTTTCTTCTATACTACTATTTCTATATCTTTCTCGATCCATCGCCCAAATCCATCAAAAACTTCAAGGAAATCAAATCCCCTTGAATCTCTCTGATTCAGACTACTGGAATAAGATACAGCTCGTACCTTCCGGTGTCACTGCCGTGTGAGAATCTGTCACAGTCACTCCATCGCTGATAAAGGAAATCTTTCCCTGTGTACAGATCGTTGCAGATCCGGTGATAACGATCATCTTCGTCTCTGCATTCTTTGTCAGCTCCGAAGACTCCGCCGTCTTTCCTGACAGGGTTGTGAATGTCATCCCGTCCGGAAGACCATCCGAAACCGTTCCCACTTTCAGGTCAGTCACCGTATTCGTGTCATCCTCTGTCTCTTTTGCAAATTTGACAAAGTCCTCTGCACTCTTGTAATCAAAAATCAGGGTTCCCGTTCTGCTCTCAAGTTTCGTCGATACAAGAGCGGTCGGAAGTTTCTCGCTTCCCTCGGTGTTTTCCGCCTGAGCCGAAGCACCCTGTTCTTCATTATAGCGGATTACCGCCTCTTTTGCAAATTCTTCCAAGCCTTCCTGCGTATAAAGTTCATTAAACTGTTCTGACGTATAGACCAGTGCACTCTCCACCTCAAGCTCATTGCTGACGTAGATACTGCTTTCCTTGGCGTTCCATGTGTAGTCCGCATCTTTCTTTCCGCATCCCACTGCCAGAAGCGTAGCAGAACACAGAAGTACGGTCAGGACAGCCCTTCCTTTTTTCATCCATCTTCCTCCTGAATATTCCGCGGAAACTCATTTTCATGTCCTATCCACGGGAATCATTGACCGCAGAGAAATCCCATTGCACATACCGTTGCACAGTTTCACACTCTGCTGATACAATTATCTTGGATTATACCTGTAAACAGAGAATAATTCAATACCGTTTTACACTGTCACGGCATCATACGGCATTTTCAGTTTCAAAAGTGTCTGCCTGTGAACAGTGACTGCAGCTTCTCACTTCATCATCTCAAGAATTTCGAGCGAATGAAAGGAACGGTCAAGAAATCTTCGCTTGTTAATCTCCACGCAGGATTTCAGTTCCTTCTCAACCTCCGGTTTTAACACAAAGGTGTAAAGCGACTCAAACGGAGTCTCCAAAATATACTGCCATGCATAGGTCGCCGACTCGCTGACTTCCTTTGGAGGAAATTCCGTATACTCTCCTCCTGCCTTCATCGCTCGAAGTTCAAAGATCAGCTGAACGAGAGAGTTCGGAAGTGCCGGCTTTAAGAGTGCCCGCAGAGACTGATAAAGAAGGAGGAGAAGCTCTCCTCCGTCAAGGTTTTCCCGGCTGTAATACTCCGCAAATTCCAGAAAATATGACCCGTAACACGTCGCCTCCACATCTTCCGCCAGCTCCGTAAAATAATTGCGGACTTCTGCACTGTGAAGATTGTAGGCATCCCGTCCCTCGTAAACGCGAAAGATTCCAAATACAAACGGACGGCAAACGGCCATTAAAAGGTTTCCCGGGCGTTTTGCTCCGCGTGCAAATGCAGTAATCCTGCCCCGCTCCCTCGTCAAAATCACGAGTCTCCGGTCATAGTCCCCGACCGGTGTCGCCTTCAAGACCATCCCGGTCAGCTCAATCGTCTCTCTCACGCTTCTCCTCTTTTCTTCTCGTTCTCCTCTGTAACCTCGACCATTCCGATCATTTGGATCATTTATGAATCTCCCGCTTACTTCTCCGGCGTATATCCATAATTCTTCATCAGAAGTTCGCTGTCTCTCCACTCCTTGCGGACTTTCACCCAGAGCTGGAGGTTGATCTTCGTCTCCATCATGCGCTCAATCTCCTGGCGCGCACTGCTTCCAATCTTCTTGAGCATCGATCCACCCTTTCCGATGATGATGCCCTTGTGGGAATCTCTCTCGCAGACGATCGTCGCCTCAATGTCAATGATTCCATTCGGACGCTCGGTCATCTTCTCGATTGTGACGGCGATTCCGTGCGGGATCTCCTCGTCGAGCAGGCGCAGTGCCTTCTCACGGATCAGCTCAGCCGCGATCTGGCGCATCGGCTGATCGGTCACGGTATCCTCATCGTAGTACTGCGGTCCATACGGAAGATACTTGAAGATCAGCTCCGTCAGAAGATCCGTGTTCTGCTTGCGCAATGCGGATACTGGAACGATCTCCGCAAACGGGCAGATGTCCTTGTACGCATCAATGTACTTTGCAAGCTCTTGCTTTTCCTTCACGGTATCCATCTTGTTGATGACAAGAATCACCGGGGTCTTGACCTTTCCGAGCTGTTCTGCAATGTGGCGCTCACCTGCTCCGATGAACGTCGTCGGCTCCACAAGCCACAGAACGACATCGACTTCCTTGAGCGTGTGCTCTGCAACGTTGACCATGTACTCGCCGAGCTTGTTTTTCGCCTTGTGGATGCCCGGGGTGTCGAGGAAGATGATCTGTCCTCTCTCATCCGTGTAAACGGTCTGGATGCGGTTTCTCGTCGTCTGCGGTTTGTTTGATGTGATCGCGATCTTCTGACCCACCAGATGATTCATCAGTGTGGATTTTCCGACATTCGGACGACCAATCAGTGTCACAAATCCTGATTTCTTCTCTTTCTGCGGACCGCCAAGATCCGCAAGTTTCATCTCTGCCATACGTTCTTTTTCCTTTTTCTCTTCGCTTTTCTATTTTTTATCTATCATCTACGAATCTATACTATCTCAAATGCATAACAAAAACATTTTATGCTCTCGAAAGGCTCTCCACACTTCCGAACATCTCGCGGTTTGCCTCGATCTTCTCCTCATTTCCGACTACGCAGAAACTTCCGGTATCAAGCACAGCCTGAACGATGTCTGCAAGTGCGCGAATATCCTCCTTCGTCGCAGTCAGCACCTCATCGCGCTCCTTCTGCATCATCTCCTCGGTTACACCAGACAGGTATGCGGAAAGTCCACGGCTTCCCTTGACTGACGGAGTCAGCGGGGTATCCATGTTGCTGATTGTTCCGATCACATACTTCGTCATATCACGATCATCCGGGTTGAACTGTCTCAAATACTCCGGAATGCCCTCATAGATCTCATTTGTCTCCTTGAGGTTCGGATCGCGGTAGGAAACAAGGTAGCCCTCACCGGAACGTCCGAATCCGCTCATACATCCGTAAGCACCGCCCTTGACGCGGATATTCAGCCACAGGTAATCATAGCTCAAAATCACCTGAAGGATCTTGAGTGCACCGGTGTAAGCGAGTCCCGACTTGCGGAAACTTCCACAGCGTGCGACATAGTCAACCTGAGCAGCAGTCTTGAGTCCCTCATTGATATTCTCAACCGGATGCGTGAATGCAAAATGCTCTCCGCTTCCCTCCGGCAGTTTCTCGGTCAGAAGTTTCATCGTCTCCGGAAGTTTTGCATATCCCTCGTCATCGGCGGTGTAGCTGATCAGCAGGTTCTCGCGCGTAAAGAGCTTCTTGCAGACTTCTTCAAGTTTCGCGACAAGAGCCGTCTTCTCGGTCTCGTAGTTCTTTGCAATCTGCTCGACAAAATGATAGTAGGAAACACCTGCTGTCATCTCATTGTAGTAAGCCGTTGCAGAGAAATAGGAGGTTGCTCTCGAGACAGCGGTTGAATGACCGGCACTCTCAAGCTTCATCTTTGCACGAGAGCGGATCTCCTGAATGACCTCACCGAGACGTTTCTCATCGGTAAATACGGAGTGGTTTAAAATCTCCTCGAGAATACCAAACCCAAAGTCGAGGCGGTCATACAGCACGCGAACGCTTCCGACAAACACACCGGTGAATTTATCCGGATCATTTAAGTCCACATAGGAGGTCACACCGAAGTCCACACCGCCACTGTTTAAGTGAATCTCGCTCGTCAGATCGGAGTAATCGTACTTTTCGGTGCTCACACTGCCAAGAACTGACTTGAGCAGACCTACATACGGAAGATCCTCCTGCGGAACAGCATCGGTGTTGAACAGCAGTTTCAGATAACCGATTCCTGATGTGAAAAAGTTGTGGTGAAGAACCTTGATTCGCTTCTCTTCCTTAACCTCATAGTAGAGCTTCTCCGCTTTCTTGTCGATGTCCTCTCTCTTTAACAACGGGATCTTTGCGAGAATCTCCGGGGTCGACGGCGTGTCCTGATACTCCTTGAGATCCTTCGTCGCCTTAACCATCTCTGCAATCTGCTCGGCACTCAGGGAAGCCTTGTACTCCGCAAGTTTCTTTGCGGTCTTCTCGTCCTCTCTCGCAGTCAGGTTCTTCTCCGGGCTCAGCACAATGACTGCCTCAAACGGATTGTCTAAGAGATAATCGCAGATCAACTGCTCAAAATATCCCTCTTTTACTGCTCCCTTGAGGTAATCGAACGTCTCCTGATACTGAAGATGCATCATCGGATCCCCATCGTAGAGCCAGCTGTCTAGGCACTGAAGTCCATACATCAGTCCCTTCGGTGCGGAGCCATAGTCTGCCTCGCGGTACTTAAACTCATAGTAGTTCATTCCGGCAAGCAGGCTCTTGCGGTTGATACCCTGATCGGCAAGTTTTCTGAGCGTTCCCTTCACAACGGCGAGAAATTCGCCTTTCTGATCCGCATTTGCGTCCTTCGCGATCACGGTGAAATACGGCTGTAAGATTCCGCTCTCATATCCGCCGAGAATATCTTTTCCGATTCCGGCATCGATCAGCGCCTGCTTGAGCGGTGCGCCCGGTGCGTCAAGCAGGGTGTACTCAAGAATCTGAAATGCCACATAGAGATGCGGGTCGAGGTCTGTTCCCACAACCGTGTTGACAGACAGATAGGTCGCATCAGTCTCCGGCTCTCCGTCTGCGATTGAGTAGTGAATCTCTCTCTGAATCGGCTCTGCAAACGGTTTCTGCTGAGGAATGTAGGAGTTCACCTGCTTCTCCTCATAATGGCACAGATACTCCTCATCAAGCCATTTCAGCTTCTCCACCATGTCCATATCTCCATAGAGGTAGATATAGCTGTTTGACGGATGGTAATAAGTGCGATGGAAATCAAGGAATTTCTCGTAGGTCAGATCCGGAATGTACGCCGGATCTCCGCCGGAATCCTTGCCGTAGCAGTTGTCCGGGAACAACGTCTTCTGTGTCATGCTGTCAAGAAGGCTCTCCGGTGAGGAATATGCGCCCTTCATCTCATTGTAAACGACACCGTTGTAGATCAGCGGAGCGGTCTCGGACTCCAGCTCATAGTGCCAGCCCTCCTGGCGGAAAATCTTCTCCTCCTTGTAGATATTCGGATGAAGAACCGCATCCATGTAGACATCCATCAGGTTCTGGAAATCCTTTTCGTTACAGCTTGCAATCGGGTAAACCGTCTTGTCCGGGTAGGTCATCGCATTCAGGAACGTGTTCAGCGATCCCTTTACCAGCTCAACAAACGGATCTTTTAACGGGAATTTCTCTGAACCGCAGAGCACACTGTGCTCGAGGATGTGCGGAAGACCGCAGTCATTGTCCGGCGGTGTGCGGAATCCGATGCAGAACACTTTGTTCTCATCGTCATTTGCCATCAGGAAAAGGCGTGCCTTCGTCTTCTTGTGTTCCAGCACGATTCCCTCTGACTGCATCTCCTTTATGATTTTGTAATCGACAACCTGATAGGCTTCCAGGCTCTTGATCGCTTCCAGTTGACTCATCTGTTTGAATCTCCTTTTCTATATAAAATTTGATTTCTTACTGTTTGGTGAATCTCTCTCATTTATATGTTTCCCATCAAACGCTCTTTTAATATCGCAATCCCATCCCGAATCGAGTAATGTACCAGCAAAACCCGATCAGACGGCGCCGCAATGCCCCAGGCATCCGTAAGCCCCCGCTTCGACGCAATCATGCGCGCGCGAAACAGATGAAAATTGCTCGTGAGAATTCCAATCCGGATCGGTCGGGTCTGAAGTCTTCGCTGAAATGCCTCCCCCCTCATCTGTCGATCCTGATTGATGAGTTCCTGACTGTATACAATATTCTCCACTGTGCTCGTTGAGCGGTTCTCCTGAATCAGCTGACGTTTCGGAATCCCGAGACTGACGAGGTAATCCTCCATCGCCGATGCCTCCGACTGCGGTTCATCCTCTCCCTGACCACCGGACAAAATCAGAATACTCTCCGGATTCTGGAGCGCATACTCCCCCGCCTTGTCGAGACGCAGTTTTAATGTCTTGCTGATTCCCTCCGGCTTCACCGCTGTCCCGAGAACAATCACATAGTCAAGTCCCGGTTCTGCAACCGCCGGAACCCGACTGAAAATCAGGATCTGCATCACCAGCAAAATCAGGATTCCCGTCGCGCACAGCGTCACCATCGACACCGGTATCCAGAGAAAGGTTCGATCCGGAGTTCTCTGATAGAGTCGGACTCCGGTTGCAGTCAGCGCCAGAAATCCCGCAAAAAACAGCCACACTGCACTGAACGCCGTTCCAATCCCTGCATATAGCACTACTCCAATATAATAGATCAGGCAGATCCCTGCACCTATCGTCAGAATCCATGCCAGCATAGACACGCCTCCTCCATTTTCCTTTCATCGTTACCGTTCATGCGTTGCACAAACGCTAACCTTTCATCCTCCTATCATACTACACTTTTCCTTTTGTCACAAGCACAGAAACTCTCGTTACCGTTCATGCGTGCACAAACGGTAACCTATTTTGCGCTTGCAAGCCCGCCTGATCTGTGCTAGAGTGTGTTTGAAAACGGCTCAGATCTATTTTTTGAAAGGAAGTTATTTGTATGTTTGATTTTCTGAAGAGAAAGAAACAGCCACAAGAACTCAAGGCAATGGTTTCCGGTGAGGTGATTCCGGTCACAAAGGTCAAAGACGATGTTTTCTCATCCTGTATGCTCGGAAATGGCATCGCAATCCATCCGACGGACAAACAGAAGGTCACCGTTGTCGCCCCGGCAGACGGCAAGATTACAATCACGATGGAAGGCACAAACCACGCCGTCGGACTCCGAATCGCAGAGGGATTCGATGTGCTGATCCACATCGGAATCGACACCATCTCCTTAAACGGCAAAGGCTTTACTTCTTATATAAAGACAGGGCAAAAGGTGAAGGCTGGGGAAAAACTCATCGAGTTTGACAAGTCTCTGATCGAATCCCGCGAACTCTGCTCCGATGTGATTCTGATCGCCCTCGACAACCCGGAGCTTCCGGATGTCACCTTTGAGTCCGGAATGCAGGCGACCGCCGGCGAGACAGTCATCGCCACCTTCTAATTACCCCTGATTTTGACTTGTATTACATAAAAAAGAATGTGCCCTGGCACATTCTCGCGCCGAGGCGCGGTTGCTTCGGCA
>NZ_CFAHBC010000038.1:0-22260 GCF_983179755.1 Brotaphodocola sp.
AATAACTGAATAACTGAATAACTGAATAACTGAATAACTGAATAACTGAATAACTGAATAACTAGAATTATAGCACAGGTGAGAACTCAATTCAACTATAAAAACAAAAACTTACTCTGAATATCGAAAAAAGTCTGAATTTGCGCGGTCACCTCAGCTTGCAGGTTTTTCATAGAGGAGCCTTAAAACCAGATGCGCTCCAGAGCTGAGAGTATCCAATGCGAACCCGTGTTGAGGCGTCGGTGTTTAGGTCGCGTATTTTGCGACCTTACGCACCGCTACGCTGAAACCCGGAGCGAGAGCGTGTTCGCATGGATCTACTCAGTCGATGGAGCGCTCAAAAACAACTTTAAACAACTTTATCTGCTGGATTTCTACATTACTACTAGACTACTAGCACTTACAGTTTCAACTTCAAATGCTTAGCTGTTTTTTAAATGGTTTTCGGGAAGATTCTGCTTCCGTAACGTCCTGCAAACACATGACCTTTCTCATCACGAATTGCAGTCAGATAAATATCAGAATACTTCTTGCGAACCATTCCCTGATACGGATAAACCGCCTGAAGCTCCACTGCCTTTCCATTTACAAGCATCGTCAGGCTTCCGTTCTCATCCTTGAGTTCAAACGCATCGCCTTCTCCAGACACATACGTTCCAGCAAGTTCTTTGCGCTCTTCCTCGCTCCACTCACGCTTTCCGTGCTCTTGGCGCTCCTCAGAAACATCAAGACCACAGTACGCACGAAGAGCTCCATCTGCAATCGCAGCCACAGACACATCCATCGTATTGCAAAGAACCACAATGCCGACTTCCTCCTGCGGGCAGAATGAGAAATTGGAAGAAACTCCTGGCAGACTTCCACCATGCTCATAGACCGCACGATCTCCAACCTGCTTCGTCTCAAGACCATATCCGTAATAGACACCCGGCTTCATGAACTGTCTCGGCTTTTCCATCTCCTGAACAGAATAGCGATCCACAATGCGATTTCCGTTTTCTGCGGCTCCCTCATTCAGATACATCACCGCATATTTCATCATGTCACCCAGAGTGGACTTCATAGCTCCGCCACCGTGAAGCACAAACGCATCATTCTGGTAATCACGGTCTGCTCTCCACTCTCCATTTTCAAAAGAGTACAGCACAGCCGCATTCTCATCTAATGTATTGCGGATAAAGCTCGTGTTACTTCTATCCATACCGATCGGCTTTAAGACATGCTTGTCGAGATACTCCGCAAACGAATCACAGTCAGAATGACGACGCACGATGTCAGACAGCAGTCCGAAACCATCGTTGCAGTAACTCATACGCTGACCCGGACGACCCGTAAAACGAGTCTGATTGTCAAGACGCTCTGCGACAAGGCGGATTCCCTCATCTGCAAAATCCTTGCGGTAAATCAGCTCCTCCTCAAGCGTATCCTCGATTCCCATCGCCTGAGCCGTCTTGTCCACAACGATACGCGGAAGCGGGAAATATCCACCACTGTGACACATCAGATGCCACAGCTTTACCGGCTGATCCTGATTCTTGTTTGTGAACTCCGGAATGTACTTGGACACCGGATCATCCACAGAGAGAATTCCATCCATCTGCATCTGCATGATCGACAGCGCCGTGAAAGACTTCGTCACAGATGCCATACCAAAGATCGTATCACGGTTGATCGGGAGCTTGTTCTCCTCATCGCGGTAACCGAAATACTGCTCATACTGGATCTCTCCCTTTGCATTCACAATGCCGACTGCAACACCACGCGCACTGCAATCCTCCATCACCTGAGCGACAAGCGCCTCTAACTGCTTCTTTCCTTCTTCTGTCATACGGTTCATGAGAACATCTCCTTTTTCAGGCTACGGATTCCAAGACCAGCCTCGGAAGACAGAACCAGATGTCTCGTATCCTTGACATCAAATCCACCCTCAAACGGCAGTGCCTTTAAGGAGAAGGTTGCATCCAGATCTGCGCGGGTGATATTCTTCATTCCTGCGCCGAGGGAAGCTGCTGCGGTGATACCGATACCACTCTCCTCTGCCATACATCCAAGCATACACTCCACACCAGAAGCCTCAGAGATTGCAACAATCTTCTTTGCCTCGTAGATACCGCCACACTTCATCAGCTTGATGTTGATGTAGTCCACAGCGCGCTCAGAGACAAGACGCAGTGCATCCTTGGAATCCCAACAGCTCTCGTCTGCCATGATCGGCACACTGCTGTGAGCCGTAACAAACTTGAGTCCCTCAAAATCGAATCTCGGAACCGGCTGTTCTACCAGCTCGATGTCATACTCATTTAAGCGGGCAATCAGCTCAACCGCCTCTTTTGCCTTCCATCCCTGGTTTGCATCGAGACGAATCTTCACATCATCGCCGACAGCCTCACGGATTGCACGAACTCTTGCAAGATCGGTTGCAAAATCTGTTCCAACTTTCGTCTTGATCACGTTAAATCCAGCCTTCACATGCTCTCTCGCACGCTCTGCCATCATCTGCGGATCGTCGATGCCAACCGTCATATCGGTCTCGATCTCTCCGGACATACCGCCGAGAACCTTGTAGAGCGGAAGGTTTGCGCTCTTTCCGATGATGTCGTGACAGGCAATATCAATCGCTGCCTTTGCCGTTCCACAGTAAGCGACTGCACGGTTCATCACAGCATATACCTTCTCCATATCTCTCGGGTCAACACCGATCAGCTTCTCCTTGATACGCTCGATCGTTGCAATCGTGCCCTCAAGGTTCTCACCGGTGATAAACGGTCCCGGGGAGCCTTCTCCATATCCGGTGATTCCTTCATCTGTTTCCACCTCAACCAGACAGCTGACCGCATGAGTGATCAGTCCGAGGGAAATGCGGAACGGGCGCACAAGCGGCACCTGCATCTTGTAAATCTTGATATCCGTGATTTTCATGACACTACGCTTCCTTTCACATGTTTCATTTTTTATTTTTTTAAATCAAATTCTGATTTTTATTTTTTTAACCAAAGCGTGTTTGGCACCCTGCCCCAAAAGAGCCGATACCAAACACACTTTGATTACAGATATTTAAGCATTACGCTGTTTTAAGTACATGAAGTGCAATAAATTTTTCCAATCAGAATCCAGAATCACTGCGCTTCTCGATTTTATTTGCAACCATCGCAGAAATGGCAGGCACACATATGACCGTTTCCGATGTCTCGAAGCTCCGGCTTCTGCGTGGAACAGATATCCTTTGCCATAAAGCAACGGGTGTGGAAAATACAGCCTGACGGCGGATTTGCCGGGCTCGGAAGGTCTCCCTGAAGAATGATCTTCTTTCTCTTGGAATGACGCTCCGGCATCGGGATTGCAGACAAAAGTGCCTGCGTGTACGGATGAGACGGATTTGCAAAGAGCTCCTTCTTGTCCGCCATCTCCACCACATGACCGAGGTACATAACCATGACACGATCAGAAATGTGCTTGATAACACTCAGATTATGGGAAATGAAGATATACGCCATTCCCATCGAGTTCTGCAACTCTCTCAGCAGGTTCAGCACCTGAGACTGAATCGAAACATCAAGTGCAGATACTGGCTCATCGCAGACAACGAGAGACGGACCGAGCACGATTGCACGCGCGATACCAATTCTCTGACGCTGACCACCGGAGAACTCGTGCGGGTAACGGTTGTAGTACTTCGGGTTCAGGCCTACGACTTCCATGGTCTTGAGTACCTGAGCACGAGTCTCCTCAGCGGTTTTGTAGCGCTTCTGGATGTTTAACGGCTCGGCGATCACCTCACCGACCGTCATTCTCGGGTTCAGGGATGCATACGGGTCCTGGAAAATGATCTGCATGTCCGCACGCATCTTTCTCAGCTCCTGACCGGATGCCTTTCCGAAGTCCCTGCCCTTGTAAAGAATCTGACCGGAAGTCGGCTCAATCAGACGCAGAACCGAACGACCCATCGTTGACTTTCCGCATCCGGACTCACCTACGACTCCAAGCGTCTCTCTCGGATTTAAGGTAAAGGACACATCATCAACTGCCTTGATCCAGGATTTTTCTTTTGCGAAAAAGGACGATCTCGCCGGGAACAATTTTCGCAGATTTTTGACCTCTAACAGAGGGGTCTTGTCATTTGCTTCGCTCATCAGACGTTCTCCTCCCATTCTTTTGTATACTTAAAGCAACGAACCTTGCGTCCTTCTGCCTCCACAAGCTCCGGCATCTTCTGCTTACAGATCTCGCGCGCCTGCGGACATCTCGGGCAGAATGCACAGCCCTTTGGCATATCATCAAAGCTCGGCACCATACCCTTGATCACGCTCAGTTCCTTCGTATCATCGTCATCGAGCTTCGGAATACACTTCATCAGACCGTCGGTATACGGATGCATCGGCTTCTCAAAGATCTGGTCGCAGGTCGCATGCTCAACAACCTTACCTGCATACATAACCATGACATCATCGGCAACCTCAGCGATAACACCGAGGTCATGAGTGATCATCATGACGGAAGTACCCGTCTCATTTTTCAACTCATTGATCAGATCGAGGATCTGTGCCTGAATTGTCACATCAAGTGCAGTCGTCGGCTCATCACAGATCAGCATTTCCGGATTACAGCAAAGCGCCATTGCGATCATAACACGCTGACGCATACCGCCGGAGAGCTGATGCGGATACTCATCGAAACGACGCTCCGGAAGCGGGATCTTAACGAGTTTAAGCATCTCGATTCCGCGCTCTCTCGCCTGACGCTTCGTCATATGTTCATGAAGAAGCAGAGCCTCCGTGATCTGCTCTCCGATCGTATAAACCGGGTTCAGAGAGGTCATCGGCTCCTGGAAAATCATTGCGATCTGCTTACCGCGGATCTGACGCATCTGATCTTCCGTCTTCTTTAAGAGATCTTCGCCCGCAAAGAGAATCTCTCCTCCCTCGATCTTTCCTGGCTTCTCCACCAGACCCATGATTGAGAGGGAGGTGATACTCTTTCCGCAACCGGACTCTCCTACGATTCCAAGGGTTTTTCCCTTTTCCACATCAAAGGACACATCGTTGACAGCCTTTACCAGACCGGCCTGCGTGTGGAAATAGGTCTTCAGATTTTTTACCTGTAAAATTTTCTCTGCCATTTCACACACCTCCTTAGTTCTTTAACTTCGGGTCAAGCGCATCTCTCAGACCATCACCGAAGATATTGAATGCGATAACCGTGATCATGATTGCCACACCTGGCATAATGCTGTATACCGGACGATAGCTGATGAATGTCTGTGCCGCGCTGATCATGTTACCCCAGGACGGAGTCGGAGGCTGAATACCGATTCCAAGGAAGCTCAAGGATGCCTCGTACATGATTGCGTTCGGGATACCGAGCGTTACGAGAACGATGATCGTGGACAGGCAGTTCGGAACGAGTCCCTTCATGATGATCCAGTAAGTAGAAGCACCGCAGGCACGGCTCGCCTCGATGTACTCCTTCTCCTTCAACTGCATAACCGAACCACGGATCATACGGGCGGTACGAACCCAGGTCAGAAGACCGAGTGCGATGAAGAGGTTGAGCACGCCTTTTCCGAGGAAGGTCATGATTGCCATTGCAAAGATCAGATCCGGGAATGCCTGGAAGATCTCCATGATACGGGAGATCGTGTTGTCAATCCAACCGCCGTAGTAACCGGCTAAAGAACCGAGGGTGACACCCACGATCGAAGCGATGACCTGAGCGACGATACCAATGCTGATCGAAACGCGGGAACCGTAAATGATTCTCGAGAGAATGTCACGACCAAACTCGTCGGTTCCAAATGGATGCGCCATACTCGGTGCAGACAGAACCGCACTGTAATCCTGGAATGTCGGATCATATGGAGCGATTAACGGTGCGAAAATCGCCATCAGCACAAGAAGAATCAGAAGACCTGCACAGAACATTGCCATCTTGTTCTTCTTTAAGCGACGAAGGCTGTCGCCGTAAAAGCTCGAATACTGCATGCCATTTTCCATGACATCCTGTTCGAACTGTTTCTGTTTGTTAAAAAATCCAAATACTTTCTTTGCCATCTCTTAGGCCGCTCCTTTCCCGTAACGGATCCGCGGATCCAGAAATGCGTAAGAAACATCCACAAGCAGGTTTACCACAACGAAGACGAAGGCGATATACATAACCGTTCCCTCAAGAAGCGGCAGATCTCGGTTTGACATTGCATCAACCGCAAGTTTACCGATACCTGGGATGGAAAATACCTTCTCAATCAGCATGGAACCTGTCAGCATGTAACCGAAGTCGGTTCCGACAAGCGTTACAATCGGAATCATCGCGTTCTTGAGTGCGTGTTTTAAGATAACCGCCCAACGCTTTACACCCTTTGCCTTTGCGGTACGGATGTAATCCTGTCCGAGAACCTCCAACATACTGGTACGAGTGATTCGTGCCATATTTCCTGCATAACGAGCGCCAAGAGCGACACTCGGCAGGATATAAGCCGCCACGGAATCAAATCCGGAAATCGGCAGAATATTCAACTTTAATCCGAAAATAATCTGAAGAATGATTGCCACCCAGAATGCCGGTGCAGATACACCGATAATCGCAAGGACCATAACAACGGTATCAATTCCCTTTCCGCGCTTTACAGCAGCGAAGATACCGCACGGAATTCCGATAATTGCAGCAAATACAAAGGACATGCAAGCCAGCTTTACCGTTACCTTAAAGCAACGCATAAGCGCGTCCGTTACAACCTCTTTAGTAAAATAAGAAGTTCCAAAATCAAGATGAACCGCACCCTTGATAAAATTGAGATACTGAACATAATAAGGCAGATCCAACCCCAACTCATGACGAACTTTTGCGATCGTCTCCGGATCTGCACGCTTCTCCAGCATCAGAGCAACCGGATCACCCGGAACTACCTGAAGCAGGACGAATGTAATCAGACTGATGCCCACCAGAACAAAGATTGTCTGTACCAGGCGTTTTGCCGTGTATGAAAGCATTGATTTTCTCCTATAATAGTGAGAAAGGAAGGCTGTAAAACGCGCACAGCCTCCCTCTTCTCAGAACATTTGTATAAGTTTGCGCAAATGACTACTGAATATCTGCGTTCTTCCAGAACATACGGAAGGTGGAATCCATCTGGAATCCGCTGATCTTCGGGTTCAGCAGATAGAACTTGGTCTCATTGTACAGAGGAGTGGTTGCCCAATCTTCTCTGGTCATGATGTGCTCTGCCTTTACGTAAATCTCCTGACGCTCTGCATCATCGGTGGTTGCAATACCATCCTCAAGTAACTGGTCAAACTCAGCGTTGTGCCAGAAGCTGGAGTTGGTATCGGTCTTGGTCATCGGATACAGCATGCTCTCCGGATCTGCGTAATCAACATACCAGTTGGAGATACCGCAATCAACACCACCGCTCTTCTTCATATCAGACCATGCTGCGGAGTCAACCTGCTCAACCTCTACGTTGATGCCTGCTGCCTTTGCCTGCTGCTGGAATGCAGTTGCGATTGCAACGTTACCCTGATACTTGGTGTTTACAGTTACACGCAGATCAATACCATCCGGATATCCTGCCTCAGCAAGGAGCTGTTTTGCCTGCTCCGGATTGTACTCGAACTCCGGAAGGCTATCATCATGTCCGATGATTCCAGCCGGGATGTAGGAGGTCGGAACCGTAGCGGTGCCATGCAGAATGCTGTCGCAGATGGACTTACGGTCGATGGAAAGAGCGATTGCCTCTCTTACCTTTGCATCCGGGAAGGTCTTGGAGTTTACAGTCAGGCTGTAGCATCCGGTCGGCTGGAAGCCATGCATCTGATCCTTCAGATCCGGGTTGCTGGAGTATACCGGGTAGATGGACGGATCTACGTCAACGTAGTCTACATTACCCTTCTGGTACTCAAGAACCTGAGTGTTTACATCCTCGATGAACTTGTAATCAAGACCATCCAGCTTTACGCCGTCATCATGATAATCCTCAAAACGGGAAAGAGTTACGCCAACGCCGGTCTGATAGCTGTCCATCTTGAACGGGCCAGTACCGTACAGAACGCTCATACCCCAGTTATCTCCTGCCTCCTCGCAAGCATCCTGCGGATAGATTGCGCAGTAAGCGGTAGACAGAACAGAAAGGAACGGAGCATACGGCTTTTTCAGCTGAATCGTGAAGTGGGTATCATCCTGAACCTCGATGCCGGACAGCTCATCTGCGGTACCAGCGCTCAGCTCATCATAACCTACCACGTTCTCCAGCAAGGTTGCCATCTTTGCCATCTTGACCAGACGCTCGTAAGAATACTTTACGTCAGAAGCCTTCAGAGTCTCGCCGTTGTGGAATTTCACATCCGGAAGAAGCTCGAAGCTGTAAGTCATCTGATCATCAGAGATTGTCGGCATGGAAGCTAACAGGGTCGGCTCCAGACCGTTCTCCGTTGTGGTCAGCAGGGACTCCGTGATGTTGTCTGTGATCTTCATAACGATGCTGTAAGTGTACTGCTGTGGGTCCAGCGCTACCTGCGGATCTACAGCTGCAACTCTTACAATCTTTCCAGAACCATCCGTTGTGGTTTCTGCAGCAGAACTCTCTGCTGTTGCACTTGTCTCAGCAGAAGCATCTGCGGCAGTTGTCTCGGTGCTCTTAGATCCGCCACATGCAGTCAGAGAAACTGCAAGTACACAGCCAAGAGCGATTCCTGCCAATGTCTTTTTCATTTGCTTTACTTCCTCTCTTTGTAATCTTTGCTTTTCAGGTCTGCTGAATCTTTTGTGTCCCTTCGTTCTCCCAATCGAAGTTATGTTCCCTCGGAATCCGAGAATACATCGTCCACGCTGATAGACAAAAAGCTGTTGGAACTGCGCGTGTTCCTGACAGCTTTTCATGAAAATGCTGTTCAGATCTTCTCTTTTTTAGAGCATATAGACTCTGAAATCTCTTTCTTCTGTATATGTTCTAAAAAAAACGAGACGTCCCCTAAAGGCTACTCCTCCCTGAGTATACGTCTCGTGTCAAACCGGTAAACGGTTGATATCACCTGTTCACTTTTCTCTTAATCATTCGTGTTCATCTTAGCTGGCAATAACTTCTGTTTCACAAATTCCAGTATACATCATAAAAGCCACTTGTCACTATACTCTCCCATCTGTATTTTGTCAAGAACAATTTCTTTTTTTCTATTATATTTTTTAGTGATTTCTGCATTATATATGTGGTAATTTTATTTTTTTATCGTCATTTTTGCCATTTATGTCTTTTGTTTTAGTTTTCTATCCTTATTTTCACTTCTGTTTTTTTCTTCCTTTTTTTCAAAATTGCCCCGGATCTTTGACAAAAATTTAGCCAAGAACCTCTGATTTTGCCCCGGGTCATCATATAAATGACAACAACTACGCACTTGACAATCCTTTCCAGTTATGAAACAATAATGAGATACAACACACAAAAAAATAGAAATGCAGATAAAAATGCCATATTCAAACAAACATTGAAACAAAAGAAAAAAGAAAGGGTGAATCCATTATACGATGAATCTCAATGCAAAAAAACAACTCTCTCAGATTGCATGGGCTTATGTCCTCTTTCTGATTGTGAACCGTGTGGCTTCTCTGATTCTCACATTTTTGATCCGAGTGCTCTCCTTTGCCCTTGCAACCACAGGAATCCTTGATCCCTCATTTCTGTTTGGGACAGATGTCTCCATGCTTCTCTCCCTGTTTCTCATGTACGGAATTGCTTTTCCTTTCTTTGTGTGGAAAATGAACCGGATTCCATCATGGACGAAGACCGACAAAAAGACGATCCCGGCAAGCGATTTTGCCGTACTCCTCATCTTCTGCCTCGGCATGACCTATATCGGCAACCTGATCGGGCAGTACCTGATGGCGATCGCCGGAAGTCTGAGTGGAACAGTACAGGAAAATCCCTTAGATGATCTGATCACAGGAATGCATCTCAGTGTCGTCTTCCTCTCCACCGTATTAATCGCTCCGGTCATGGAAGAGCTGATGTTTCGCAAATACCTCGTCGATCGCCTCGCCCCGTTTGGTCAGAAGACCGCTGTGATTCTCTCTGGACTCAGCTTTGGACTCTTCCATGGAAACTGCTTTCAGTTTTTCTATGCCACAATGCTCGGAATGGTCTTTGCCTATCTGTACAGCAGTACCGGACGGATTCGCTACAATATCGCCCTTCATATGATCATCAATTTTGTGGGCGGAGTTGTTCCGATCTTTCTCGCAGACAACTCTGCGGTGAGTGGATTTCTCTCCCTGCTGATTTCGATCTTTTTCGGTGCAGTCGCCCTCGCCTGCATGATCATTGCGATTGTAATTTTCTGCATTTCAATAAGAAAATTAAAGTGGTTTCCTGGATGGATTGCACTTGATGAGCCTATTGTCAATGTAATTTTAAAAGCTCCTGGTGTCTGGTTCTTTCTGATTATGACGGGAATCAGCTTTGTGATCTCCTGGATCAGCGGATCATAAGACTCCTCCTAACGATCCCAACAATACAATCATAAAATTCAGCTCACAAGCAACCCTTTATCGACAAGCAAAGGAGACCTTTTCCATGAGTATTCATTCCTCAGATCTCAAGACCGCATCCTTCCTTCAGGAGCGCCACAGCGTTCCTCTCGATCTGTGCGCCCAGAAATTAAAGCGGAGTGTCAGCAGTGTCAAGCGCAGTATCGCCTTCCTCAATTTTTCGCTGAATATGACGCATCTGTACCAGACACTCTATTTAACCCGGCACAAAGAAAAAAGACAGTCAGGCGTTCTCCGAGTGGCTCAACCAATATGAGCTTTACACAGAAGTGCTTCCACGCAGAGGAGTCCGTGCTTTTTATACTGTAAAGAAATGCTGAAGAAGCCAGCACACAATCGGAAGTGTCACGATCGAGCCGATTGTTGTCACAAAGATTCCGCCCATCGCATAATCTCCCTCTGATCCAGATGCTTTCGCCATCATGACTGCAGATGCCATTGCCGGAAGTGCCGTCAACAGTGCAATCGTCATACGCAGATCCGCAGAAATCGGGACAAAACCAAGCACCAGATAGACGAGAATCGGAGCCACAAGCATTTTGACAAGCACAATTCCGTAAAGCTCCGGTCGAAACGCATAGCGACGGATATCCATGCACGCAAAGACCCCGCCGAGATAGATCATTGCAAGCGGGGTCGCCGTTCCTCCGATCTTCTGCAACCCGGTGTTGATGACTCCCGGCACCGGAATCCGGGCGATAATAAAGACGAGAGCCAATGCGATCGCTGTCGTCGCCGGATTGATCATCTTTTTTAACTTAAATCCGCCCTCTGCTCCCTCCGGCGTTGTGAGCTTTACACCGAGGGTCCACAACACAGACTGATCCACGATCGTCACAAGCGAAATATAGAGCATACCACTCTGCGGATAGATGCTTGAGATAATCGGAATTCCCATAAATCCGATATTTCCAAACATCGAGATCGCCCGGTAAACCAGAGCCGTATTTCCCTTCAGTCGAAAGACTTTTGCCAAGAAAAGGCTCTCAAGAAAGAAAAACGCATAGAGCACTGCCGTCAGAGCGATGACTTCTGCGCTCGAAAACAGCGTCTCCCTCTGCACACCATTGACTGTATTAATAAAAATCAAAACCGGAAGTCCGAGCTTCAACACATATTTTGCAAGCACTTCAAGCGTCTCTGCACAGAAGACCTTCGTCTTGACAAGAGCTACTCCCGCAAGAATATAAACGACAAACAAGCCGATCTGCTCCACCACAATTCCAAATGTATCCATCTTTTGTCATTCCCCTCTCCGTCTTACTCTTACATGGAATACAAAAACGAGAAGCTCTATCCGGGAGCTTCCCAGATATGCTTCTCATTTTCCTATCTTTTATTTTTTATTAAGTAGGCTCTACTTATCTAATTACTCTTGAGTGAAGTTAAGCTCTACTTGAGCATCTCGTCTTTCTTTGCAAGAATCGCCTCTACTGCGCTACATGCCGGGCAATCACAGTACTTTGCACCCTTTGCCTTGATCTCTTTTGCATGCTCTGCAACTGCTCCTGCCTTGTCACCAAACACACCTGCTCCTGCCGGGGACTCTGCAAATGCAATCAAACCATCGATTGGAATGATGTCTTCCTCAAGCTCAGCGATGTAATTCTTCGTCATCTCAGCTTCCTTTTCGGTTCCAAGAGCATCCAACCAAGCCTGTCCTGCCTGCTTTGCCTCTGCACAGCAACTCGATGCATCGATCAACTCGTGTGTCTTCTCAACAATGTAATTCATCAGCTGGTTTTCCATAAGATTATGACCCCTCTCTAAAATAATTGTGTATAAACCCGTTCTTATTTTAGCATAATAATCAGAAAAAATCAAATCTGTGACAATCTACCAGGATGATCTACGATCTCTATTTAGAAGAACCCGCGGTGATCACACCTGTCTTTCCGCCGTCTGCCTCCGGATTGCTCTCACCGCTGTTCGGAGTGTTGCTCGTTCCGCTTCCGTTCTGGGAATTTGATCCATTGTTAAAGTTATAGGAGTTTGCAGTTGCAACCTGAGTCGTGCAGGTTCCGTCTGCCTGGAAGTTATATACAACGCCATCGATTGTGCGGGAAGTGCCGGCAACCATCACTCCGTTTGACGGGTCAAAATAGTAGGTGCTTCCATTGACATTCTGGAAACCGGTCTGTATCTTTCCATCGGTTCCAAACAGATACCAGTATCCGTCAACCGGCATTGCAATGTTGATTGCACACTTACCAGAATCCGGGTAAAAGTAATAGCGCGCACCATCAATCGTGCGCCATCCAGTCCAGAGAGCGCCATCCTCTGCCATATAGAAGTAATCCTGACCAATGCGAAGCCAGCCAATCGCAAGCGTACCATCCGACATTCCATAGTAGTACTTGTCCGATGCTGTATCATGGATCAGTCCGGTTGCAACCGTTCCATCCGGCATATAATAATAGAGCTTGTCTCCAGACTTGGTCACTCCTGCTGCATAGGCACTCATTCCACTTCCGATCACAACACTGCCAAGAACTCCTGCAAGCATTGCAGCTGCTGCTTTGCGATATAATTTCATTGTTCCGTCCTCCAGTTTCTGCATTTTTCTAAAAATTCACAATTATATCGGATGTTATACCGACTACCGATAATCATAAATTTTTCTTTCTCGTCTTTTTATTATAAACCCTAGAACCGTTCCAATGTAAAGAAAAAAATTTTAAAATTTTTGTGTCCTCAAACATCACCATAAATCTCATACGAAATTTTCAGTTTGGAACCGTCTGCGGGATCCGATCAGATGCGATAGTAACAGTTTCCACCACAACCTGATAAAAAAAGTTCCTGCTTCACGCGCTCCTGAAATTCGATTTCCGACGTGGAGTTTCCAAGAATCTCCCTTGCCCGACACAGATTCTGAATATCCCGCTCCATAAAATCCACATAATTTCCGCGCCCCACGAGCTTTAAATGTGTGATTCCGGCTTCCTGAAGTCTCCACAGCGCACAGAGACCACATCCACTCTCCCCGCAGAGATAGCCGTCCTCATCATAACTTTTTTCTGCGATGCTTCCCCCAGTTATTCCTCCCATCAGTTCTCCATCCTCATTGATGCGTCCGCTCTGTTTCATCCGCTCCCATTCTTCTCTTCCCTGTCTCGATTGAAGCGATGCCGATCCGGTCTCCGTCTGATCTTCCACCGGTGCAAGCCAATATGGTACCCGGCAGAGATGCCCGATCTCATCCCCGTGAAACGAATTGCAAAATGCCCCCGTAAACTGACAATTCTCATTCAGCACAAATGCCTCAAATTCCGTCGGAGAAAATACCCCAAACTTCATTCCAGTTACAGCGCGCATATCCGTAAACGTATTCTTTCGATGAAAAATCACTCTCGTAAGCCCAAGGCGACTCAGCGCACGGATACTTCCGGTATTGACCTCTCCGTTCTCCCCACTCAGATGAATCTCGCAGTCAATCCCCTGCGCTCTCAGATACACAATCAAGGCGGGATCGGCAAGAATGAAACTGCGAAATCCAAGTTCCATACAGGAAGTGATGATCTTTGCAATCTCCGGGTATTGTTCTGGCAAATAATATAACGAATTGAACGTCAGATGAACAGGCTTCTGGTAACGGCACACCATTCCTGCCAGAATTTCAAGCTCACTGTACGATCCGATCTGCACGTTGCAGCAGAGCACCTCCCGACGATTTAGTGGCGCTCTCGCCCCATATTTCGCCGTCCACGAGTACGGAACATATCCACAGAAACACTCATCTGCCCCTGCTGTGACAAAGCGGACATACTCGTCGATCGAGCCGAGTCCCGCTGTGATTTTCATCTTTCTCTGATTTTTTTGATTTCTTTGATCTATCTGATTGATCGGATCTTTTCGTCCCCGATTTCCATCAGATTGATCACAAGACGATCGATCCCAAGATCTCTCCAGTAATTTGCTTTGTTCCACTTACTCTCCTTCTCACATACCTGCAAAGCCTCAAGAATCTGCGCATCAAACCCAAACAAAGAATTTCCCCTGCCAACCATCTTCAAATGCTCCGGATACAGATACACAAAGCGATTGCAATATTTCGGACACTCCCTGACTAACGTCTGGTGCCCGCGCGCTCCATAGACACATCCCGCATACAAGGTACAGTACTGAGAAGTATTCGTCTGGTAAAACGGGAGATGCAGACTGTTTTTCTCTCCCGGAAAACGGTGATCTGGAAGTCCCGCAATTGACTCCCACTCATAGCGCTCGATCTTAAATTCATTTTTCAAAAATTCCCGGTAAAAGTCGGCATAGAGGTTGTTCTCCCCAGCATTTTCCCGATCATAACCATCATAACCTTTTGCGCTTAAATATCTGCTGCGTGGATCTTTCCGGCGCTTATTTAAAAGGACTCCAAGACTTGGAATGATAAGATTTGGAATCTGCGCCAAAATCAAATCTGCCACCGCCCAGTCATTGACAACTACTTCTACTTTTTCCATTTCTGTCTCTGTGTCGCGTTCCTCGCACCATCGTTTAATCTCTTTTAACAAAGACTCGAAAAATTCCCGTGCCTCCTCCCTCAGATAAGATGTCACAATCGTTATACCGAGTTTTTCTGCTCTTGCCTTCTCAAGCAGACGCAAAAGTTTTTCTGTATCCGGAAAGAGAAGTGGGCAGAATGCGTTTCCTATATAAAGGCGGGCGGGGCGACACAACGCAAGGCGATGCTCTTGAAGCCCGTTTTTCTTCCAGTACCAATTAGAAAAGTCTTCGATCGAACAACTCAGATACTTCTCATAGAGATATGGCTGGTCTAATTCTAATGCGATTTCTGGAAATTGATCTTCTATTTTTAAATTCTCTCGTTCCCTGGCATCCTTTTTTGTTTTCTCCGTCAACCCATTCCCCGAAATCGATTCAAACCACCGCTTTTTCTGTGCCTTCAGACTGTTCACATGAATCTCGTCGAGATCAGCCGGATAGCCAAGCAGTGCTTCTGAGACTTCTGCGTCACAGCACTCTAGTTTCAAGCGAATGTAACGATCGTACTGACGGATCAATTTTTGAACTGCACGCGCAAATTCCGACTGAACTGATCGATCAAAGCATGCGCAAACCTCAACCAAAATTTCTGTCCAAAATCCTTTTTTCAAAACCTCACAAATCTCAAACTCAGTGATCCGAATCTCTCGATAAGCTCTTTTTTCCATTTCATAGAAACAGATCCGAAAGGATTTCAGCGAATTTTGAAAATCACCCTTCCACTCTGCAAGGCGAAAACAGAATTTCTCCTCCTCAATTCCGGTAATCCGAATCTCTTTCTCACAAAATCCCCCTCTACATTCCTCTGGATATTTCTCTGAACATTCTTCTGAATATTCTGCTAGACCTTTCTTACATTCTTCCGGTTCTTTTATAAACTCTGCAAATCCTGCCAGCAAACCAAATGGAATCATTGAAATCATCTTCTCGCCTCCTTTCCTAACTTTTTTGTATGATAGGACGCAATTTCCCACTCATACAAAAAAGCTCAGAAATCAAGAACTGACTTCTGAGCTTTACACTAGCAGGGGAAGAGGGGCTCGAACCCCCATCTACGGTTTTGGAGACCGCTGCTCTACCATTGAACTATTCCCCTATATTTAGATGAAGTTTTGTGTCTCAACTGAGCAGGGGAAGAGGGGCTCGAACCCCCATCTACGGTTTTGGAGACCGCTGCTCTACCATTGAACTATTCCCCTATGCTAGATGAAGTTTTGTGTCTCAACTGAGCACTCGTACATAGTATCACACATTTATAGGGCTGTCAACAAAATTTTTGCTTTTTCTAAAAAAATTGCAAAATTTGAGATTATCTTTGAGCGTTTGTGAAATACCGATACGAAATGAGTATCTTGTTTCTGAGGGAGTTGGAGTGGAAATTGAGAAAATTCAGATCTGGAACTCCCAGTTTCCATCATCCATGCGATATTCGGAGACTGTCATGCCATTTTGCTGGCGGAATTGTCTGGAAAAATAGTTGACATCCTTAAATCCCATCTGGTCGCAAATTTCATAGAGCTTGAGATTGGTGTTTCGCAGGAACCAGGATGCACGACTCATGCGAATTCTTTGGCTGTATTCCCGGTAGGAGAGGTGGAGAGCACAGGAAAAACGCTCGCTGAGAGCCGATGCACTCATGAAAAATTCCTGAGCCACCTCTTTCTGAGACAGAGGCGTGTCGACATGCTCAAGCAGATAGATCATGATCTTTTTCACCAGCTCATCATCGGTCTCCGGATAGAGACGCCAGAGCTGATCGTAGAGACGATTGAATCCCTGTTCACAAAATGTGCGCACAAGATGCTTATCACTCGTGAAAAGTCCATGAATCTGATTGAAATCCTTCTGATCGAGAAAAGATGCAAGCCACGGAAAATCCTGAAATGTGAGATTAATGACACTTTCAAAGAAGCGCCGAAGTCGTTGATCTGTCTCGATCGCATTTTCACTTAGATTACAGAGCTGATGGAGTTCTTTGGACACTGTTTCAGGAAAACGACTTGTCCCAATGGTGCGTCTGACACGCAAAAGCGCTTCCTGTTCCGGGGACTTTTCAGCTTGTCCAGAGAATTCCATTCGAGAAAATGTTTTGGAAAGCATATCCACGGTAAAAGGACGAAGCAGATAATCGCAGGCACCATACAGGAGTCCCTGACGGGCAAACTGAAAGTTCGGAGCTTCGCTTGTCAACACAACTCGCACACCGGGGTGTTCGGAACGGATTTTTCTAAGCAGGTGAAGTGCGTCCAATCCGTTTAGGAAGAGATCAAGAAACACGACATCAAAAGTCTGCTGATCGAGCAGTTTTCCGGCATGAATGCCATCCCGCACAAAAGAAAAAGTTTTTTGACATTCAAATGGTTTCCATACAGCATCTGGAAGAGCATCAATGGCGACCAGAATCTTGGTTTTTTCTGTAAACATCGAATGAAAAATCTCCTTCCCATCGCTCTAAATTCTTTGGTCAAAATCATCAATCATTCCAAAATCTGTTATCATTTATGTCTGTAATCCATACCAATTATATAGGAATTATCGATTGTGTTCATTATAGAACGCAAATTTTCATCTGTCAATTGTCAATTTAAGACGGATGAATTAAATAAAGAGTATTTGGAACACCATTTTACCGGCGTCCCAAACACTCTTTCTGATTCATAATTTTTTTCTCAAAATCTAATCAAATTCAAGATTTCTTAAAGACAATCTCTCCAAGGCATCTTCCGGTCAGATTCAACTGAGTTTTGCACTGGTCAATCCCATTTTTGCCCAGATGATAGACGCTGTATCCATATCCTTCCTCAAAAGAGACTCCGCCAATTTCCAGACTCTCTCCGCGGAAGGACATGCTGTCTGCAATGTAATACGGAATTTCCGCCACGCGCCCTACATAGTGATGATGCGTGTGACCGCAAAGCACAGCCGTCGGTCTCGTCTCTCGAAGAATCTCTTTGATTTTCTCACTCTCAGGGATCGGTGGAACTCCCGGGAGCTGATCGATCAGCTGGTGGTGTGTCATCAAAATCACTGGCTTGCCCTTCTCTTTCATCGCAAGAAGCTCCTGCTCCAACCATAAAAGGCGATCCGGATCCACACAGCCATCCGAACACCCCTGAACACTGCTGTCAAAGGAAACAATCACTGCCTCATCAAATACTTCGATAAAGTAACACGGATCATCTCCTGCACACTCTGCCTCCGCTTCCGCGATTCCCATCCATCCTATTCGCAGATTCTTTTTGTTGTCATGGTTTCCCGGCGTGATTATGACCGGTCGATCCCCGACTAGATTTTGAATCTGATGCTTCAAAATCCGATAATCATCAACGCTCCCATCTTCCGTCAGATCTCCGGTAATCAGCACTACATCAATCTCCTGCTCACTGAGAGCCTGCTTTAAGCTCTCCTGCAAAAAGTACATTGGAGCATCCATCTGTGACAGCATGTTTTCATATTCACTCGGTCCATCCGAATAGAAACTTCGATAATGAATATCGGAAATATGTAACAAATTCATTCTAGTTTCCTCACGATTTTATTTACTGACTCACTTTCATAATCTCAATTATTTACAATTTCAACTATTTACAATTTCAACTATTCATAATTTCAATCATTCACGATCTCAGCTTCTTATCTTTTCTTTCATTCTTTCATCTTATTATCTTTTCTTTATCTTCGTTTTTTATCTCAGTTTCTTTCGGATCATTCCGGTAAGCAAATCCATCACAAATACCATCACGACAACGCCGAGAAGAATGATGCTCACCTTGTCCCAGTTTCGCGACTGAATAGCAAAGATCAGCGGTGCTCCGATTCCACCTGCTCCGACAAGTCCGAGCGTGGATGCACTTCTGACTGCAATCTCAAAGTGATTCAATGAGAGGGAGCTGTAAATCGGCATCAACTGAGGAACTCTCGCAAAAAACAATGTCTGCCAGAAACCGGCTCCGACTGCACGCATTGCCTCCGCAGAGTCCTCTCCCATCGCCTCAAGTTCCTCGGTGTAGAGTTTTCCAAGCATTCCGATCTGGTGAACACCGATCGCCATAACACCGGCAAACGGTCCCGGACCTACGACCTTTACAAAAATGATCGCATAGACAAGCTCTGGAAACGCACGGAGCACATTGCAGATGAATTTTCCGATCTTGGCTACCCACGGATAGGATTTCCACAAATTCGATGCGCTAAGGAGTGTGATCGGAAGTGCAAGCACCGTCGCAATCGCCGTTCCAAGAAAGGCGATGCCGAGTGTCAGCACAAGAAGGCTTAAAAGATCTTCCCCGCTTCCGTCATACACGAAACTCCAGCGCGGTTTCATGAGTCCACGAATGACTTCCATTCCCATCTCCGGAGAAAAACCGGCAAGCCCGGAAAAATCAATGCCCGCGATGCAGTATACGATCACTGCTGCTACCACAAGTCCGATCGCCAAACGGCGAAAACTTCCTGCCTGTCTCATCATACCAGTCTCCTCCTGATCGCTTCACTCAATCCATCCACAATTGCAACAACCACAAGAATCATCAAAATCACAAGCGAAACTCTCTCATACTGAAGCAGAGCCAGAGAGGAGTTTAAAATCACTCCGATTCCGCCTGCACCCACATATCCGAGAACCGTGGACGCGCGGACATTGACCTCGAACGCATAAAGCGTATAGCTGACAATCTGGCTGAGCACCTGAGGCGCAATCGACCAGAATGCAATCTGAACCTTATTTGCACCGACTGATTCTGCCGCTTCAATCGGACCGTAATCAATCGTCTCGATCGTCTCATAAATCAGCTGAGACACCATGCCAAACGTAAAGATCGCAATCGTCAGGACACCCGTCGCCTCACCGATTCCGATCACAGCGACGAGAAGAGCTGCCAGCAGAAGGTTTGGGATTGTACGGACAATATCCATGATAAAACGCATCACCGTCGTGACTACAAGATTTCTTGTCACAACGGTTGTTCCAAGAAACGCCACCGGAACTGCGACAATGACACCGAGAACCGTTCCAACAACTGACATTTTCAGGGTTTTTGCCATCGGATCAAGGAGCTTTGGCAGATAGGAAAAATCCGGATGCATCAAACGGCCAAGAAAGATTCCCACCTGATCAAGGTTTGAAAACACTTCTGAGAAATCTGCATCCGTCACTACCGCACTGCCAAAGATACAGACTGCAAGCAGAAACACAATCAGCAAGTGCTTATACCACTCAAAATGTACCGTGTCCTTTAGTTTCATCTGCTTTCCTCTCCGTCATCCTTCGATGCATCCTGATCTTGATTCATCGCAGGGTTCTTTCCATAAATGCGCGCTAACTCTGTCTCATCCAACTGCTTGGGTGTCCCGTCAAAAACAACCTTTCCGCTCTTGAATGCCAGAATTCGATCAGAAAATGCCTTTGCCATCTCAACGGAATGGATGTTGACGATCACGGTCTTTCCCATCTCCTGATTGATCTTTCTCAAATCCTGAAGAATTTTCTGGGAAGTGATCGGATCAAGGGAGGCAACCGGCTCATCCGCAAGGATGATGTCTGCCTGCTGAACAAGCGTCCGCGCGATCGAAACTCTCTGTTGCTGACCACCGGAGAGCTCATCGCTTCTCGAATGCAGTTTGTCGAGAAGTCCCACACTCTCAAGTGCCTGTTTTGTTCTCTCATAATCTTCCTTTGTGAAGAGTCCGAAGATACTCTTCCAGGTGGAATAATATCCCAGACGTCCGGACAGAACGTTTTTCTGCACCGTGCTTCTCTTTACCAGATTGAAGCTCTGGGAGATCAGACCGATGTGACGGCGAATCTCGCGAAGCTGTTTCTTTCCCGCCTTTGTGATCGACACGCCATCCACAACGATGTTTCCCTCGCTGATCTCATTCAGGCGATTGATCGAGCGCAGGAAGGTACTCTTTCCTGCACCCGAAAGTCCGATTACAGAGACAAACTCTCCATCCGTAATCGTCAGATCGACATCATCGAGTCCTCTCGTTCCATTCGGATATACTTTTGATACATGCTCAAATTTAATCATGATTACTCAGCCGCCTTCTCAGTGTATGCCTTAATGGTATCGTAAGCCTCTTCCGTTGCTTCCTCGTAGCCCTTGTGACCCCACAGAGACATTGCCTCCGCGCCCTGCTCGTCATTCGGCATATTTAAGAAGGTCTCTTTGATCTTCTCCTTCATCTCATCATCCATATCCGGGCGAACTGCGATTGCATCGTTCGGGATGTCGCCCTCAGTCAGATACAGAACGCGAAGATCGTTCATCAGATCGTATCCCTCAAACTTGGAGGAGAACACAACGCGAGCGCCCTCAAATACGAAGCAGGCATCCTGCTGACCATTGAGAACTGCGGTCATCTCACTCGGAATATCATTTACAGTTGTCAGCGTGCAATCCGTTGCCGGATCAATTCCAGCCTCCTTCATCTCTGCAACCGGATAAATGTAACCACTTGCGGAGTTCGGGCTCAGAGTTGCAATCTTCTTTCCCTTCAGATCCTCAAGCGTCTGGATGTCGCTGTCTGCCTTCACGAGAACCTCTCCCTTAAAGGTTCCGGTCATCTTACCCTCAACCGGAAGACCAGTCTCCTGATCATACTCTCCAAGCTGAGAAGTCAGAATTGCCTTTGCAGCTCCCATATCACGCGCCTGCACATAAGCTGCTGGAGGCATAATTCCGAGATCCACTTTACCGGAAGACATTGCCTCCACGATCGTCGAATAATCCGTTGCCAGTGTCACATTTACCTTGCAGCCCAGTTTTTCTGTCAGGTAATCTGCAAAAGGTTTTGCCTTTGCCTCCATACTTCCATCGTTGTTCGTCGGAACAAACTGTACATTCAGAGTTTTCTCCTCACTCTTCTTTGAACCACATCCGGCCAGTGCGACCGTTGCCATTCCTGCACAAAGAATTCCTGCCATTACCCGCTTCAGTTTCATGATTATTCTCCTTTTCATTGGCTTGATTTTTTTCATTTCTCAAAATTTAATTTCCTAAAATCTTTTTCCCTCTTCTTTTTGAGAAATATTTCTTCTTTTCCCTATCACCATAGCAGAGAAAGGTAGGGAAAGGAAATGACATGTGTCACATTTACCAAAATTTTACCGACATTTTTCGCAAAAAAACAAAACGAGATTGAGAATTTTATTATTTTCCAGTATAATAAGTACGATAAATAAGTGACAATTGATTCATTATCTCTATTTATAAATAAATCAAT
>NZ_CFAHBC010000039.1:0-21895 GCF_983179755.1 Brotaphodocola sp.
TGCTGAAGCAACCGCGCCTCGGCGCGAGAATGTGCCAAGGCACATTCTTTTTTATATGATAGGAAATTGCGTTTTCACACAATAGCTTCACACAATTTGAGAAGATTCAAAGGGAGAGTTTTCGGGCAGTCCGTAAAAAGAGTGGTCCGTGAAACGCTCTCGTGAAAAAAGATTTAGAAGAAGGAGTCAGAATCATGAAGGTTACATTGAAAGATGGAAGTGTAAAAGAGTATGCACAGCCGATGTCCGTTCTGGACGTAGCAAAAGATCTGAGCGAGGGTCTTGCAAGAGTAGCATGTGCAGGAGAGGTTGACGGAGAGATTGTAGACCTGCGCACCGTTCTTGATAAGGATTGCGCTCTGAACATCCTGACTGCAAAGGATGCAGGCGGTCTGTCCACCCTGCGCCACACCGCAAGCCATGTGATGGCTCAGGCAATCAAGCGTCTGTACCCGAGCGCCAAGCTGGCAATCGGTCCGTCTATCGCAGATGGTTTCTACTATGATATCGATTTCGAGACCCCGATCACATCTGATGACCTTGGCAAGATCGAGGCAGAGATGAAGAAGATCGTGAAAGAGGCTCTGCCGTTGGAACGCTTTGAGCTTCCGAGAGAAGAGGCAATCGCTCTGATGAAGGAGAAAGAGGAGCCATACAAGGTAGAGCTGATTGAGGATCTGCCGGAGGGCGAGACGATCAGCTTCTATCGTCAGGGAGAGTTCACCGATCTGTGTGCAGGTCCGCATCTGGCAAGCACGAAGGAAATCGGCAAGGCATTCAAGCTGATGAGCATTGCCGGTGCTTACTGGAGAGGCGATGAGCACAACAAGATGTTGACCAGAATCTATGCAACTGCTTTCGCAAAGAAGGAAGAGCTTGAGGCTTACATCACGATGATGGAGGAAGCAAAGAAGCGTGACCACAGAAAGCTGGGCAAGGAGCTTGGTCTGTTTATGATGCACGAGGCTGGTCCGGGATTCCCGTTCTTCCTGCCGAAGGGCATGGTGCTGAAGAACGTTCTGCTTGACTACTGGAGACAGATCCACAAGAAGGCCGGATATGTTGAGATTTCTACCCCGGTTATCTTGAACCGTAGCCTGTGGGAGACTTCCGGTCACTGGGATCACTACAAGGAGAACATGTACACGACTGTGATCGACGGTGAAGATTACGCAATCAAGCCGATGAACTGTCCGGGTGGTGTTCTGGTTTACGCTTCTGAGCCGCGTTCCTACCGCGATCTTCCTCTGCGTATGGGTGAGCTTGGTCTCGTTCATCGTCATGAGAAATCCGGTCAGCTTCACGGTCTGATGCGTGTTCGCTGCTTCACCCAGGATGATGCACACATTTTCATGACCCCGGAGCAGATCAAGGATGAGATCAAGGGTGTAGCAAACCTGATCGACAGCGTTTATAAGCTGTTTGGCTTCAAATATTATGTAGAGCTGTCCACAAGACCGGAAGACAGTATGGGAAGCGATGAGGACTGGGAGGTAGCAACCGACGGCCTGAGAAATGCACTCGACGAGCTTGGTCTTGACTATGTAGTCAACGAGGGCGACGGCGCATTCTACGGACCGAAGATTGACTTCCATCTGGTAGATGCAATCGGACGTACCTGGCAGTGTGGTACGATCCAGCTTGACTTCCAGCTTCCGCAGAGATTTGAGCTTGAGTACATCGGTGCAGATGGAGAGAAGCATCGTCCGATCATGATCCACCGCGTTGTATTCGGTTCGATCGAGCGTTTCATCGGTATCCTGATCGAGCACTTTGCAGGTGCATTCCCGACCTGGCTGGCTCCGGTACAGGTAAAGGTACTGCCGATCTCCGACAAGTATCTTGACTATGCACAGAAGGTAAAGGCAGAGCTCGATGAGGCTGGTATCCGTGCAGAGCTTGACACTCGTTCCGAGAAGATCGGTTACAAGATCCGTGAGGCTCAGAAGAACAAGATCCCGTACATGCTGGTTGTTGGACAGAAGGAGGAGGAGAATAACCTCGTAGCTGTTCGTAGCCGTTTCAAGGGCGATGAGGGTCAGAAGAGCCTTGCAGACTTCTTGTCTGACATTCAGGGCGAGATCGAGCGCAAGGAGAACCGCAAGGTAGAGGTTGTCACTGAGAACAAGTAAGATCGGAATCAGACTGAGATCAGAATCAGACTAAGCCCACAACCAGACGATGAGCGGTCATGATTTTTTGAGAAAAAAGTCTTGATAATAGAATAAGTTTTTTAAATAGATGCATACTATTCCTGATGCCAGATCATCATTATTTTTGGATCAAGGAGGTATGCATTTATTATGACGAAACTTGAATGTTCTGTCACAAACTGTCTGCACAATTCCGACCACTGCTGTTGCCGTCAGGCGATCGTCGTGGACGGTCAGGATGCAAGCACGAAAGAGGAGACCTGCTGTTGCAGTTTTGACGAGAAAAAGGAGGGCAGTTTCACGAATGTCTTCCAGACTCCGGAGAAAAAGCTCGAGATCAGCTGTGAGGCGGTAAAATGTATGTACAATGAGGGACATCGCTGTATGGCAGATCACATCGGAATCACCGGCGACTATGCGACGAGTGCAGACCAGACGCTGTGTGCGAGCTTTAAAATGTAAGACTTAACAGAAATTAAAAAGGTTATGCAGACTCATGCAAATGTGGGGGCATAACCTTTTTTCTTTTTATCATTTCAAATCATTAAATTTTTTTAAAGAGAAAAAAAGTTGTATTTTCAAGTTTACTTTTAGATGGAAGTAGACTATAATGTAGCAGGGTGTTTTTGGGATACCCGCTAAAATCCTGTTAAGATGGCAGGAAATTCTAAAAATTCTAAGATAAAGGTAGGTGAACAGAATGGACGGCGACAGTCATGGACGAAGTAGAAGCACAGGATCGGAAACAGACGGCAGTCTATTCTGTTTCTTTGCATATCAAAAAGACGCCAGAAGTGCGTCCATCGATTTGCTCTGATTTTCTGATCCTGTTCGGAATTCGTCCCTGTTTGCAAGCGCAGTGTGAAGTTTTCAAAAATAAATAATGGAAGAAAAGAGAAGACTTCAGGAGTACTGCATCAAAAACTGAATAAGGGGGATCTAACATGGAAAATAAAGTACAGGAAGATTACAAGTCCGAAATCCTGGAAATTATCCGGGGAAATGCATCACCGGGTGTTCTGCGCGGACAGCTTGAAGACTACCATGAGAATGATCTGGCAGAAGTCTTTCCGAAATTGACAGTGGTGGAGCGACAGAAGGTCTGTCGTGTTCTCGATACGGACATGATCTCGGATATCTTCGAGCACATCGATGAGCGTGAGGCGGCCGGATATTTAAATGAGATGGACATCAAGAAGGCAGCATCCATCCTCTCCGGAATGGAGACGGATGCGGTTGTCGATGTTCTGAAAATGGAGCCGAAGGAGAAGCGGGCACTTCTGATTGAGCTCATGGATGATGATGCGAGAAAGAGCGTCGCAGTGATCGCTTCCTTTGACGAGGAAGAGATCGGTAGCTGGATGACGACAAACTGCATCGTGATCCGGGAAAATCTGACCGCCAGACAGGCGATGGGAAGCCTCGTCAGCCAGGCAGGGAAGAATGACAACATCTCAACGCTGTTTATGGTCACAGACGACCACACGTTTTACGGCGCGATGGATTTAAGAGATCTGCTCACAGCACCGCCGGAAGCACCGCTTGAGGATTTGATTGTCACGTCTTACCCGTATGTGTACGGTCATGAGGCGATTGATGACTGTATCGAAAAACTGAAGGATTATTCGGAGGACTCCATCCCGGTTCTGGACAACAGCAACCGTCTTCTCGGAGTCATTACCTCCCAGAGCATCGTAGAACTTGTTGATGATGAGATGGGAGAAGATTACGCAAAACTCGCAGGTTTGACCGCGGAGGAAGATCTCAAGGAACCGCTTAAGGAGAGTATGAAAAAACGTCTGCCGTGGCTTCTGATTCTTCTTGTCCTCGGTATGTTGGTATCATCGGTGGTAGGCTTGTTTGAGAATGTGGTGAGTCAGCTTCCGCTGATCATGTGCTTCCAGTCTCTGATTCTGGACATGGCAGGAAACGTCGGCACCCAGTCTCTGGCTGTCACGATCCGCGTTCTGATGGATGAGTCCCTGACTGTGCGTCAGAAGCTGGAGCTTGTGTGGAAAGAGATGCGAATCGCGTTCTCAAACGGTATGATTCTCGGTGTTCTCTCGTTCTCGGTGATTGGACTTTACATTGTATTCTTTAAGGGAAAGACGTTTGCCTTTGCCTATGCGGTATCAGGATGTATTGGTCTGGCACTTGTGCTCGCAATGCTGATTTCCGGCGCAGTCGGCACGCTGATTCCGCTCTTTTTCAAGAAGATTCACGTAGACCCGGCAGTTGCGTCTGGTCCGTTGATCACGACAATCAACGACCTTGTTGCAGTTATTTCTTACTATGGTCTGAGCTGGATTTTCCTGATTGAGATGATGCATTTAGCAGGTTGATAAAGAAGTTGATGAGGAAATGAATTACCACGTCTGATCCAGTTGGTCAGGCGTGGTACTCTGCGATTTTGATAGATCAACAGTCAAAAAAAACATACAAAAAGAAAAAGATACGAAAGAAAGAGGAGAAGTTGGGAAACTGAGAAAAATGGTTTCTCTCTTCTCTTTTTTTGCGTCCAACCACTTGACAAAGAATGAAAATGTGGTAATATAAACATATGAACAGATATTCATATGAAAGCGATTTAGGCGAGACGAGAACGATCAGGGGATAGAATAGAAGACAGAGAATGTTGGAAAATCATGGAGAGTCGAAGCGATCATAGGAATACAAAATGGGAAAGAAACGGAGGTTTTGATGACCAGAGAAGAGAAAGCAAGGATTGAAGAAGAAGTGGAAGAGGGAACCTGTGAATTCATGCACGTCCATGAAGCGATTGTGGAAAAGGTGGAGCGTGTGATGCCGGATGAGCAGGAGCTTCTTGATCTGTCTGAGTTTTTTAAGATTTTTGGAGATTCGACGAGAATCAAGATCCTGTATGTGCTCAGCCAGTCTGAGATGTGTGTCTGTGACATTGCGACCCTTCTGCAAATGGGACAATCGGCAATCTCTCATCAGCTCAGAACCTTAAAGCAGATGAGACTGGTGTCCTTTCGCAGGGAGGGAAAGACCGTTTTTTACAGGTTGGCAGATGCGCATATTCAGACGATTCTGGCTCAGGGTATGGAACATATCAGCGAGTAGAGAAATTTTGAAGATGCCAACAGAGCTGAATCGAATCGCACGCAAAATCTTTGCGGGCGTTGATTTAAACAGATCGTAACTGGGACGGACGAATGAACGGAACAGTTGCAAATAAACAAAGCTAAAAGAAAAGCTAAAAAAGCAAGAAGAAAGAAAAAAGAAAGCAAAGAAAAAGAAAAGGAGACAAAATCATGAAGAAGATCATCAAACTTGAGGGACTGTGCTGTGCAAACTGTGCTGCAAAGATTGAGGAGGGTGTTAAGAAGCTCGATGGTGTCAAGGAGGCATCTTTAAGTTTTATGACCCAGCGTCTTGTGATTGAGGCTGAGGACGGAATGGAAGATCAGGTTGTTGAGGGTGCAAGAAAGATTGCAGACAAGATTGAGCCGGAGGCAGAGTTCAAGGTTTTGCGCTAAGATTCGATTAAAAACCACGCCTGATGGCATAGGAAATGGTATGGGAATTTCAGACAGATTTCCGGAGAGCGCCGGAAAGAAAGGATGGCTGTGATGACAAAAAAACAGAAAAAGATGGTAACGAGGCTTAGTGCCAGCGCCGTATTTTTCATTCTGGCGCTGATTCTGGAAAAACGGTCTGCATTTTCGTGGATTCCGTTTCTTGTGGCGTATCTCTTTGCCGGATATGACATTCCTCTGCGTGCCTGCCGAAACATCACAAAGGGAGAGGTTTTCGATGAGAACTTCCTGATGTCGGTGGCGACAATTGGAGCGATCATTGTCGGCTCCCTCGAGGAAGCTGTGGCGGTTATGCTGTTTTATCAGATCGGAGAGCTCTTCAACGATTATGCGGTCAACAAGTCGAGAAAGTCGATCACAGATCTGATGGACATTAATCCGGAGTATGCGAACCTCCTGAGAGATGGACAGGAGGAGCAGGTTGATCCGTATGAGGTTGAGGTCGGTGACACGATTGTGATTCGCCCGGGCGAGAAAGTTCCGCTTGACGGCATTGTCAGAAAGGGAAATTCGACGCTCGACACGAAGGCGCTGACAGGTGAGTCGATGCCGGTTGAGGTCGCAGAAGGTCAGGCAGTTGTCAGTGGATCGATCAATCTGAGCGGAGTGCTTGAGGTCGAGACGACGAAACTCTTTGATGATTCGACGGTTTCCAAGATTCTTGAACTTGTCGAGAATGCAAGCTCGAGAAAGGCGAAGGCAGAAGCCTTTATCACGCGGTTTGCGAGAGTCTACACGCCGATCGTTGTCGTTCTTGCGGTGATTCTTGCGGTGATTCCGCCGATTCTTCTCGGCGGTGGATGGAGCACCTGGGTATACCGCGCATGCAGTTTCCTTGTTGTATCGTGTCCGTGTGCGCTTGTGATTTCCGTTCCGCTTAGTTTCTTTGGCGGTCTCGGCTCCGCCTCTAAAAATGGTATCCTGATGAAGGGAAGCAACTATCTTGAGGCAGTCGGAAGTCTCGACACCGTTGTGTTTGATAAGACGGGAACACTGACAACCGGACAGTTTGAGGTCAGCGAGATCTCCTCGGTTCGCATGACGAGGGAGGAGCTTCTCGAGCTTGCAGTCCTTGCAGAACATCACTCAAATCACCCGATTGCGCTCTCGATCAAGAAGGCGTATGGCAAAGAAGTCGATACCGCGCGGATTGGCAGTGTCGAGGAGATTTCCGGTCAGGGTATCCATGCTCAGATCGAGAAAGATGGAGTCTGGAGAGATCTCTACATCGGAAACCAGAAGTTGATGAAGGCATGTGGGGCTGTCGTCGAACAGCCGACGGCTCTGCTTGGAACAACGCTTTATCTCGCAGAGACAAATCAGTATCTCGGCGCAATCGTGATCTCTGATTCGATTCGTCCGGATGTGCCGAAGGCACTTGAGGGTCTGCGCCGTCACGGAGTCAAGAAACTTGTGATGCTGACCGGAGACCGCGAGGAGGTCGGACGAAAAGTCGGAGAGAGTCTTGGACTCGATGAGGTTTACGGAAATCTTCTCCCGGGCGATAAGGTCAAGAAGGTGGAAGAACTTCTCAGCAAAAAAGCACCCGGAAAGACGCTCGCATTTGTCGGAGACGGAATCAATGATGCTCCGGTACTTGCGCGCGCCGATGTCGGCATCGCGATGGGTGGAATCGGTTCGGATGCTGCGGTCGAGGCAGCGGATGTCGTCATCATGGATGATGAGCCGTCGAAAATTGTGGACGCGATTCTGATTGCATCCAAGACGGTCGGAATTGTTCGCCAGAACATCCTGTTTGCGATCGGTGTCAAGGTACTTGTGCTGATTCTCGTCGCTCTCGGATATGCTTCGATGTGGGCAGCAGTGTTCGGAGATGTCGGTGTCTCGGTTCTCGCGATCCTCAATGCGATCCGTGCGCTCTCCTACAAGAGAGAAGATTAAGAGAGAAAGTTAATTAAGCTTTCGCCTTTTTATTTCTTTTTATTGTGTTTTTACCGCCTTCTCCGGCAGAAGAAAAATAAAAATCATCGAGCTGATGAACAGCATCGACGGATAGAAGAGGCAGGGAATGATCTCAAACGCAGAGAGCTCATAGCCGAGTTCGTGCACAGCAGAGATCGCGACAAGCATCTGTGCGCCGTAGGGGATGATGCCCTGAGAGATGCACGAAAACGTGTCGAGCAGGGAGGCTGTCTTCCGAGGGCTGATGCCGTAGTCCTCGGACATCTCCTTTGCGATCGGATTTGCCATGACGATCGCGACGGTGTTGTTTGCCGTTGCAATGTCGAGCAGGGCGACGAGAAGACCGATGCCGAGCTGTCCGCCCTTTCTTCCACGGAAGATCTTGTGGATGGTCTCAAGCAGAACGTCAAAACCGCCGTTTTCGCGGATCAGTGCACACATTGCGGAGACGAGAATCGCGACCATGCAGGTCTCAAACATTCCGGAAGTGCCCGATCCCATGTTGGAGAGCATCTCCCACGGTGTCGTCTGTCCGGTTCCGAGCATGATCAGCGCGCCGGAGACGATGCCGGTTAAGAGCACGAGAAAGACCTGAATTCCCGCAATTCCGCCGAGAAGCACGAGAAGGTAGGGAATCATCTGAATCAGGTTGTAGGAATGGCTGATCGATGTTCCCGGGTCCTGACGGAAGGACACGATGAGAATCAGAATCAGCGAGGAAACTGCGGAGGGGAGCGCGATTCCGAAGTTCTCGCGAAACTTGTCCTTCATCGCACATCCCTGACCGTTGCAGGCGGCGATCGTCGTGTCTGAGATGAATGAGAGATTGTCCCCGAACATTGCTCCGCCCATCACGGATGCCGTGCACAGCGCAAGAGAAAATCCTGAAGTCTCAGCGACTGCGGTTGCAATCGGGACGAGAAGTGTGATCGTTCCGACTGAAGTTCCCATCGAGGTCGACACAAAGCAGGCAACGACAAAGAGGACGGCGACGGAGAAGCGCGCCGGAATCAGGGAGAGCATCAGGTAGGCGACACTCTCGGCACTGCTTCGCCCGACGACACCTACGAAAGTTCCGGCGGTCAGAAAGATCAGGAGCATCGTGATGATATTCTTGTCTCCGACTCCCTGCGCCATGAGTTCGAGTTTGCGGTCAAACGAAATTTTTCGGTTCTGGAGACAGGCAGTCAGGATCGCGAGCAGAAAGGCGACGACGATCGGAATGTTGTAGAAGCCCATCGGAATTTTCATAATGTATTCCGAGAAAATTCCAAGCCCCAGATAGAAGACGAGAAAGACCGCAATCGGGAGCAGGGCAGAAAGTTTCTTGTTTTTCATAGATGATAAACCCCCCATAATGTGTTAAAAAAAGATATTAGTTAAGGTATCGGTTAATAAAGTTAATAAATTTCGAAGCAATTCATTTATTGTATCATAAACGAAAAGTTCCGACAAGCCGGGAGAAGAGGATGCTTGCGTCGACTTGAACTCAGGAAGGGTATATCTACTCTGAATATAGGTTGTGTCGCGAGTAAACGATGACAATAAAGTGCGATTGGCTGAAAATTATGACAAATAAGAGGAAGAGTTGTTAAGTTTCGCACATTGACAAAGCTTTCTTTGCCTGTTATTATTTGAACATGGAACGAGGGTGTTGCATGAAAAGGGGATCGTCTGCCCAGATGATCGAATTCACGCCCTCCTTTGCATATCGGGGGACGGAAGGGCAGTCCGAAACCCATGCAAAGAAAAGGAGAAAAACGATGAGCAAGTATAATAAGGATGACATCATCCGTCTCGTAGAAGAAGAGGACGTCGAATTCATCCGTTTACAGTTTACTGATATTTTCGGTATGCTGAAAAACGTAGCCATCACCGCCAGTCAGTTGCCGAAAGCACTGGAGAATCGATGCATGTTCGACGGTTCCGCAATTGAAGGTTTTGTCCGGATTGAAGAATCGGATATGTATCTGTATCCGGATTTAGATACATTTGAGATATTTCCATGGAGACCCCAGCAGGGAAAGGTTGCACGCCTGATGTGTGATGTCTACCGCCCGAACAGAGAGCCGTTTGAGGGTGATCCGAGATATGTGCTGAAGCGGGTGCTCAAGGAGGCCGAGGACATGGGATATGCGTTCCATGTCGGTCCGGAGTGTGAGTTCTTTCTCTTCCACACGGATGACAACGGAAGACCGACGACGCAGACGCATGAGATGGCAGGTTACTTTGATGTCGCTCCGATCGACATGGCAGAGAATGTGCGCCGTGACATTGTGCTGAATCTTGAGGAGATGGGATTTGGCGTTGAGGCCTCCCACCATGAGCTTGCACCGGCTCAGCATGAGATCGATTTGGAGTATATGGACGGTCTGACCGCAGCGGACAACATTATGACGTTTAAGATGGCGGTCAAGTCAATTGCGAAGCGTCATGGACTGCATGCGACCTTTATGCCGAAGCCGAAGGCAGGTGTCAATGGTTCCGGCATGCACATCAACATGTCTTTGGCAAATCTGTCAGATGGCACGAATGCCTTCGCAGATCCGTCGGACAGACTGGGACTGAGCAAGGTTGCCTATCAGTTTATGGCAGGAATCTTAAAGCACATCAAGGAGATGACTGTGCTGACCAATCCGCTTGTCAACTCCTATAAGCGCCTTGTGCCGGGCTACGATGCTCCGGTCTATGTGGCATGGTCGGCATCCGCAAACCGCAGTACGATGATCCGCATCCCGTCCTCGAGAGGGGAGAGCACCCGCATTGAACTGCGTTGCCCGGATTCGGCAGTGAACCCGTATCTGGCACTGGCAGCGTGTCTGTCCGCCGGTCTTGAGGGAATCCGCAACAATCTGACCCCACCGCCGAGCGTGGATACAAACATCTTTGCGATGTCAGATGAAGAGATGGCAGAGCATCATATCGATCAGCTTCCGGAGACACTCGGGGAAGCACTGGAACACTTTGAGGGAAGTGAATTTGCGAAAAATCTTCTTGGAAATCATATTTATACGAAATATCTGGAAGCTAAGGCGGAGGAGTGGAAGAAGTTCCGCGCCGAGGTGACAGACTGGGAAGTAGAGGAATATCTGTACAAGTTTTAAGAGAGATAGATATCCATTCAGAAAAGTTTCTGCCCTGGAGGTGAGAGAGGTTGGCAAATGTGATCGTTGCTTTCTCCAAACCGGAGGATGCCAAGAATATTAAAAATATACTCGTGAGAAACGGATTTCAGGTGAACTCTGCCTGCACATCCGGTGCTCAGGCACTTTCGTTGACGGAGGATCTGAGTAGCGGGATCATTGTGTGTGGCTATCGACTGACGGACATGCTCTTTACGGAGCTTTATGAGTACATGCCGAAAGATTTTTCGATGTTGATGATCTCCTCACCGAGCAAGTGGGCGACGAGTATGCCAGAGGACATCGTCTGTCTTCCGATGCCGATGAAAGTACATGATCTGGTGGATACGCTGGAGATGATGGTTCAGGCGCAGACGAGACGTCGAAGAAAGCAGAGACAGCAACCCAAACAGCGCAGTGGGGAAGAACAGCGCGTGATTGATCAGGCAAAGAGTCTTCTTATGGAGCGCAACAACATGACCGAGGAGGAGGCTCATCGTTACATACAGAAATGCAGCATGGACAGCGGAACGAATCTGATCGAGACTGCACAGATGGTGATCAGTCTAATTAATGTATAGGGCAGGAGAAAAGGTTTATGAAATTTACAAAGATGCAGGGCATCGGAAATGATTATGTATATGTGAATGCGTTCGAGGAGAAGATTGACGATCCAAATGCAGTATCAAGGTTTGTGAGCGACCGCCATTTTGGAATCGGATCGGACGGTCTGATCATGATTTGTCCGTCTGAGATCGCAGACTGCCGGATGCGCATGTTCAATGAGGATGGCAGTGAGGGCGCCATGTGCGGAAACGGAATCCGCTGTGTCGGAAAATATGCCTACGATCACGGAATTGTGGACAGCCTTGAGATCGATGTCGAGACGAAGGCAGGAATCAAGCATCTCAGTATGACCTCAGAAAACGGAAAAGTTGTCGCAGTCACGGTCGATATGGGAGTTCCGGAGCTGACGAGTGAGCTTCCGGAGAAGATTCATGTGAATGGACAGGATCTTGAGTTCACCGGAATCAGTGTCGGAAATCCGCATGCAATCTATTATGTCGAGGATGTGGACGGTTTAGATCTCGAGAAGATCGGACCGGATTTTGAGAACCATGAGCGTTTCCCGGATCGCGTGAACTCGGAGTTTGTCCGCGTGATTGACCGGGAGCATGTGCAGATGCGTGTCTGGGAGCGCGGAAGCGGGGAGACCTGGGCGTGCGGAACGGGTGCGACCGCGTGTGCAGTCGCAAGCATGATGCATGGCCTTGTCGAGGATGAGGTCGAAGTCCAGCTGAGGGGCGGAAATCTTCAGATCCGCTGGGACCGCGAGAGCGGCCATGTGTTTATGACCGGTCCGGCAGTTGAGGTCTTTAACGGTGAGATTGATCTTGATGCGCTGATGTAATAATTTTTTGGCAAATTGACGAAAGAGAGCGAAAAGAGATAAACTTTTGTTTGTAAAATTTCTGATTGACAATCCGTTAAGAAACGTTTATGATACCTAATATAAAAAAGTGATAGAGATCCGAATGAGAGCGAAGGCGTTCAAACCCAATGGTTTGGACGCCTTTTTTTCGTTTTACAGAGGATTTTCTGAGACTTTTGATGGCGTTTGAAAGATGTTTGAAATCTGAGAAAAGAATTCTGGAAACACAAAGCGATAACAGGGAGGATAAGAGAAATGGATGACATTGACAGAAAGATTTTAAAACTGCTTCAGGAGAATGCAAGAGTATCGTTGAAAACGATTGCAGAGAGTACATTTCTCTCTTCACCGGCGGTTTCCGCCCGGATTGAGAAGCTGGAGAAAGATGGCGTGATTGCCGGTTATCATGCGCTCGTAGATCCGATGAAGCTGGGATATCACATTATCGCTTTCATCAATCTGGATGTGATGCCAGAGGACAAGCCGAAGTTTTATGCCTACGCAGAAAATATTCCAAATGTGCTTGAGTGCAACTGTGTGACGGGAGCATATTCCATGCTGCTCAAGGTGGCATTCCAGAGCACGATGGAACTCGATATCTTTATCGGACAGCTTCAGAAATACGGAAAGACGAGCACGCAGATCGTGTTCTCGACGCATGTGGGACCGCGCGGGGTTGATGTGGAGGAAGCGTAATTGATAGGAATCACTTTGACAATCTTTATTGGATTTGGGATCTGCATTGCGATGCAGATTTCCAATATTTGAGTTTTTGAGAGTGAAATCTTGAGAGAAAACCGGTTATCGCAGGGAAATGGTTATGTTTCCCCGATAGCCGGTTTTTTGTTTTGTATGCCAGAAACTTTTTCAACTTTATGGGCATTAGGAGACGGCTTTTTCTTTCACCAGAACGGTCGGATAACCGTCTGCGCGGAGTGTTTTTTCCATCCAGGCAGCGTTGTCAAGATTTAAGTAGGCACCGACGCGCACCTTGTAGAGACCGTTTTCGGCGACGAGGAAGGCGGGATAGCCCTTTGCAGTCAGTTCACGCAGCTGTCTCTCGGCATTTGCGCGGTTCCGGTAGACGCCGACTTGAATCTGGTAATATTCCGGCGATTCGCTCTCTTTAGCTAAAGTTTCCAGAATGCCGTCTGCGATTGCCTGGGCGGTCTTCTCAAAGTTCTGGTCAAAGTACTGGTTGTCGGCTTCATTATCGAGGAAGCCAGCCTCTATGAGGACTGCGGGCATTCGTGTTTTTCGCAGCACAATCAGTCCGGGGCGCTCGGAAATTCCGAGATTTCGGTATCCGGCATTCTCAAGCTGTGAGTTGATATTTTGTGCCATCAGTTCCGCCGGCCCGCCGTTCTGATAGATCAGGCTCATGATTCCGGAGGCGGTTCCGGGCTCTGGCATTGCGTTGCGGTGAATGGAGATGAAGTAGTCGGCTCCCCATCTGTTTGCGATTTCCGCCTTTTCCTGTGGAGTCTGGTAGACATCCGTCACCCTTGTGTAGCCGACAGGGATTCCGCGCTCACTTAAAATCTGACCGACGGCGAGTGCAAGCGCAAGGTTATCGTCTTTTTCCTGCCGATTTTCATAGACGGCGCCGGGATCGGCACCGCCATGTCCGCTGTCAATGATAATTCTATTTTGCTCTGCCAATGGAAACTCCTTTCCTGTCCGAGAGTGCATTTCATCCTGTTCGGACGCGAATCTCATCACACTTATTATACTTATAGACTTATCTTACGATATGTACAGAAGGATTGTTCTTGTTACGGTGAAAAATTTTTTCCATGATTTTTCTTCCTGTCCGATCCCTCACTTTGCCAAAATCTGCTAACATGCCATGCATCTTGGCATTACATCTACATTTCAGAGAATTCCGCAAAAGAGGGAAAAGTCGTCCGTGCAGACTCAAGATAGCTCTGTGCGAGCGGAGAGAGTGTGCGGTCCTGGCACCACGCGGCGATGCAGCTGTATGATTCCGGCGGATCGAAGGAAAAGAGATGGTCCGACGAAAAGTGGGAGGCCTCCCTCGGCAGAATCACATTTCCGTAGCCGAGACGGATCAGGTCGAGAAGGACATTCAAGCGCCCTCGGGTGATGATTTTCGGGGAGGAGATGCCATTTTCCTGTAAGAGCCGTGTCTGGATCTGCGACAGGAAGGTATTTTCAAGGCTCATCATCATCGACTCATCCGCAAAGTTTCGGAGACGGAAACCGTTTCTCTGGCTTTCTGCAAGCCCCGGAGACTGCGGGGCTGCATAGAAGACAAGTTCGGAGGTGAAGAGACATTCCTGGGCAAAATAGGGGGTTTCAGATGGGTTTCCCATAAAGAAGCCGAGATCCACGGTTCCGTCACTGACGAGGCTTTTTACGCGGTCGCCGCTGCAGACATTTAAGTGGAGCGTCACATCCGGAAACTGTCTCTGGATCATCGGGTGAACAGTCTCTTCGAGAAAGCGCGCAAAGAGATTCTGAACGGCGATCGTCAGCGTCGTCTTGCGGTCGAGTTTGCTCGCATGGAGGCGGTTTAGGACATCCTGCTCAATGTGAAGCATACTGCGGACGCCATTTATGAAAATCTTCCCGGCATTTGTGAGAATCAGGCGGTTGTGCTTCCGATAGAAGATCGGTGTCCCGAGCGTGTCCTCGACTCCTTTTAGATAGCGGGAGAGAGCCGGCTGGGAGAGAAAGAGACTCTCCGCGGCGTTTGAGAGACCGCCCTGATCGACGATCGCCACGATGTAGCGGAGTGTCTTCGTGTCAAAATTGATTTCCTCCGGATTGACCGGAGAATCGGGAAACGAATTCGGATTCTGTTTTTCTTTGCTCACAGCTGCGGAACCTCCTTCAAGAATGATTCGATCTCAGGACCAGGAATCAGCTCCTGAGAAGGTGTTTTTAGCCGCTCTTCGATCAAAATGCCGAGCAGGCACCGCTCCACGTCCGTCAGGAGTCTTCCGCTCTTGTAGCGCAGATAGGAGATCTCGAAACAGGGCGGGTCGAGACGGAAATATGCAAGTTCCGGAGTCGGCTTTACGTAACGGCTTGAGATGAAGCCCACGCCGGCACCCTTTCGGATCATTGCATCCACGGTCATTCCGTTTCCGGATTCAAAGGCGATGACCGGGGCAAAACCAGCGGATTGGAAGAGTTTTTCTGCCACGATTCGAATGTTGTTTTTCTGACCGGGAAGGATGAACGGGGTGTCCCGGAACGCCTGAATCGGGATTGAGACGAGCTGGTTAGGGTCTGCGAGATGCGCGAGCGGGTGGAAGGAGGGAACCGCAAGGACGAGTTCCTCCCGGCAGACGGGCAGATTGCAGACATCGGAGTAACTTGAGTGAAGGTTGACCCCGAAGGCAAAGTCGACGTGGCTGCGGTGGATCTCTTCTTCCTGATGGGAGGAGTAAATCTCGCTGAGAGACAGATCAACTGTCGGGAAGAGGGAGGAAAAGCGGCTGAAAACCCGGCTGAAAAGCTCTGCTCCGCGGTACGGCGTCGAGGCGATGCGGATCGGATCTGAGATTCCGTGAGTCAGACGGTTGATTGTCTGAAGTGTACTGTTCTTGACGGTGAGGATGTTCTGGGCGGCATCGAGATAGAGCTTTCCTGCCGGAGTCGGGTACATGTGTTTCCGGTAGCGGACAAAAAGTTTGACGCCGAGGATCCGTTCCTGTTCTGCGAGAAATTTGCTCAGAGCTGCCTGCGAGATCCCGAGCCTTTCCGATGCGGCGGAGATTCCCTGGCAGGAGGCGATCGTGATCAGATAGTTGTATTGCTTTGTATTCATAAATAAACTCCTTTCGGTTGTCGTAGGAGAAAACCCACTGCCCGTAGGCGTTGAAGGAGAAGAAAACAGCTATCCGGCTGGATTCCTTTGAGAGAATCTGACCGGGTAGCTGTTTTGCGTTCTTGTATCACATGTCAAGTTAAGGATTTTGTTTGGCTTGAATGATATTTTCCTTCGGTCCGTGAACGGCTGTTACATCTCCGGAACCGGGGTCGGGCGGGCGGAATCAAAGACATTCTCTGCCTGGAAAAGATCGTCGAGCTTTCTCGTCGACGGATCTTCAGCGGTGATATCTTTCCACATCCGGTAACCGTCAAGGTTTCGTCTGCCCTGACGGAAATAGTCCTGACCGAACTGAACCCAGGCTTTTGTGGAGTCTACGGTGCAGAAATAGCGGAAACCGACGCTGTGCAGGTAGTTGAAACGCTCATTTTCGTTCGTGTACGGATGCCAGTCTCCGACATCCGCGCCAAACGGGAAGAGGATGATGTCGGTCGGTCCGATCAGAGACTCGACCTCGTTTTCCCACTTGTCGGTGTCAGTCTTGAAACGCTCATAGTCAACCGTTCCGAGATTCAAATGTCCCCAGCTGTGGGAGGCAAGCTCCCAGCCCTGATCGCGCAGGCACTGTGCAACCTTTGTGGCTTCCTCGCGGTCCTGCTCGTAAGTCGGAGAGGTCTCTGCATAGGAGGAAGAAGTGCGGTAGCCGAGGATGCCCTCATAGCCGGTGAAGGCGAGAACCGCGCGCGCGCCCTTGTACGAGAAGTCCGGATGTTCGCCGATAAAGTCCTCGAGAATCGGAACGAGATCGAACGATCCGGTCGTCGTGGAGCCGTCGTCCATCTTCATCTCACAGGTCGGCTTGCCGTCATCCCCGATGATAATCCGGCTTGCAAATCCATCCCCGTCCATGTAAGGATAGTAACACAGGTCATCCTGGGACATTACGAACGGAATCTTGCCTTCCGGAAGCATGATCGTGCCCGGTTTCATCACCGGATTTCCGTTCTCGTCTGTTGTCTCGTAGGCGAGATCGTGAAGACGGACAAGGACGTATCCCTCGTCGTACATCGTCTGAATGATCTTGTTGAACTCGTCGACCGTCGTCATTACCTGATTGTAACCGGCAGTCCGGCTGTCCCCGTCAAAGGCTTTGGCGGTGTCCCAGACCAAGGTGTGAAAGAAAACGTGAGTCACGGTGTTGACATCGACCTGTACGAGGGTTGATTTCGTGTTCTCATAACCGGCAATCGCCTCCTGCACAGCAGGGTCGCCAGCGTAGGCGCTGTCTGAGAGAAGTGCGATTGCACCGTCGTAGTCATAGCCAGTCGCAAGCGCACTTGCCTGCTCAAGGAGGGACTCCTGTGTCGTCTCGACAGAGACAGCCTCATCGGTCTCATTTGTCGCGTCGGAGGAGGTAGCTTCATTCGAGTCTGCCCCGATAACGATGGAGTTTTCACCGTTTCCATTTCCATTATTTTTCATTTTTCCGGCAAAAAATATAGCACCTGCACAGCAGATGCCGACGAGTAATACACAGCCCCCGATAATTGGACCGCGTCTGTGTCGGTTTTTCCGTCTGCGATTGTCTGCCCGTATGTACTCAAAATGATCCATTCTGATCCCTCATTTCTTCCGAAACGATCCCCAAAGTCGTCCCGGGTATTTGATTTTTGTGCTTTCCAAACGGTTTCTTGATGGAGATCGACACATCTGTTTCTTACAGTTTGGAAGTACCTTTATCATATCATAATCCGGCAAAAAAGGCTATATGGGGAATTCTTACAATCCCATAAATAAATGCGAAAAAAGAGTGATTGTATAACGAATAAAATTCTTAATTTCACCACTTCTTGTCTTGAAACTAAAAGATTACTGAAATCATAAGATGATCGCACTTTCCATAGACTGAAAACAAAGAGAGTAAGCGGATTGAGAGAAGGGTTGAATGAGACAGGTTTGGCGGTTCCGTTTTCTGATTGTTTGGAGTCTGGTTCTGGTGTTGACGGGAAATGTGATTCTCTTTCCGGTGTCTGCGGGGCAGGGGGAAGAGAGCATCGCAAACGTCTCAGCTCCAAGTGTGATTTTGATGGAGGCATCGAGTGGTCAGGTTATTTATGAGAAGGATGCGGATCAGAGGAGGAGTCCGGCGAGTGTGACGAAGGTGATGACGCTGATTCTGATTTTTGATGCACTTGCATCCGGGAAAATTCGACTTGAGGATGAGGTTGTGACGAGTGCGCGGGCGAAAGCAATGGGAGGATCTCAGGTGTTTCTCGAGGAGGGCGAGATTCAGACCGTGGAGACCCTGATCAAATGCATTGTCATTGCGTCGGGAAACGATGCATCGGTGGCGATGGCGGAGTACATTGCGGGAACAGAGGAGGAGTTTGTTAAGCGGATGAATGAGCGCGCCAAGGGGCTTGGCATGACGAATACGCATTTTGTGGACTGCTGTGGACTGACGGAAGATCCAGAGCATCTGACGACTGCGCGGGATATTGCGCTGATGTCGCGGGAACTGATCACGCGTTACCCTCAGATTCAGCAGTATTCGACGATCTGGATGGAAAATATTACCCATGTGACAAAACAGGGGACAAAGGAATTTGGTCTTGCAAACACGAACAAACTCTTGAAAATGGCAGTTGATTTCCGGGTGACCGGCTTAAAGACAGGTTCTACCTCTCTGGCAAAATACTGTGTTGTCGCGACAGCAGAGAAGGATGGGGTCGAGCTGATCGCAGTGGTCATGGCAGCGCCTGATTATAAGACCCGTTTTGCAGATGCGCGGACGCTGTTAAACTATGGATATGCAAACTGCAAGCTCTACCGGGATACAGAGATGCCGGAGCTTGCGAGCATTCCCGTGCGGGGCGGAAAAGAAGATGCGATTCCGCTGGTCTATGAAGGCGAATTTTCCTATCTTGGAATGGACGGGGAGGACTTCTCGGCGGTGGAGAAAAAACTTCAGATTCCGGAGGAGATCGAGGCACCGGTCGAGAAGGGAGAGCGAGTCGGAGTTTTGCGCTATGAGTTGAACGGAAAGGTGATGGGGGAAGTCGGAATTTTGACGGACGCAGGGATGGAGCGCGCCGGATACACAGACAGTCTCGGGCGTGTGATCCAAAAATTTATGCAGTTTTGTCGCACGAAACCCGATCAATCGGAACAGACCGGACAAAGAGAGCAATCAAAGCAATCCGAACAAGTGGAATCAGCAGAATAATCCGAAGAACTCGATCCGTCAGATCGGAACGTTTCTACTTATGTATAATGATATAAATGTAGGGGAACTCTATGGCAGCAGCGGTTCGTGGATATTGACTTTCAGGCAGGGGAATGTTACTATAAAAAGAGAATTTTCGAGAAAGATAATGCGTCTGTCGGGGCGAAAGGGAGCGGAGTGAGACGCAGTAGGATAAGTGGAGGAAAGTTTGGAGAAAAAACGGTGAAGTTTGAAGATGAAGTCATGCATGCGAACATGCAGGAAGTGCAGATTTGCATGGAGTTCGGAAATATGTATTTTGATCGTGTCAGGCTGATAGATACGGAGAACTGCCGGCAAATTCGGATTGACAGAGAGGGAAAATCAGTAGATGATGGTCCCTGCCGTTATGGGATGGATGCAGAGTCATGCGAGCATGTGCAGAATTGTTATGCAAACAGGAAAACCTGTCGGTTTGAGTGGATTCACGACCGGATTTTCCGTGTGATGACGGTTTCGATTGTGATGCAGAGAGAAAATGGAGAAGACGGAAGATTCTGCCTGGAGCTGTTGGAAGAGAAGACGGATTTCTCTGTATATAAGACACTGACGGATGGAATGAAGTTGGAGGAGATGGAAGCGGAAGCCGATCGGGCATATTTTGATTCTATGACTGGTGTTTATAGTCGCAGAGTGTTCGATGAGCGCGTATTTGTGCCAGAATTTTTGAATGAGCGGATTACCTTCGTTGTTGCAGATCTGCGGAAATTTAAGCGTATCAACGATGAACACGGTCATGAGGCGGGAGATCGCATCCTCCGGCGTGTTGCCGAGACAATAAAATCAAGTCTGAGAAAGACCGATTTGATTATTCGGATTGGTGGAGATGAGTTTTTGCTTGTCCTAAAGAATTGTCCGCATTACTGGGCGGAGAAGAAGATGCATGTCATCTCGGCAAAGTTAATGGCAAAGAGCAAGTTGGAAGACGGGCATGGAATTTTGGCAAGGGTTGATTTCGGAATTGCGGAAGATCACTGCTTTGACGGGACGGAGGAGAGCATTCACCGTCTGTTTAACGAAGCTGACCGGAACATGTATGAGATGAAACGCGGGAAAAAATAGGCAATGAAGTAAGTGATAAATAAGTAATGAATGAAGCGATAAAAAGAATAAGGTGATAGAAAGAAGCAAATGAGTAAATAAGTAATAAAAATAGATAAGCAATAAAAATAAGTGACAGATCGGAGAGACAAAAGAGAAGGGAAGCGATGAAGGTGCAGAAGAATAAATCTGATCTGATCGAGGGAGGGATCGTCCAGTCGATGCTGGTGTTTGCGATCCCTCTTCTTATCGGAAATCTGTTTCAGCAGTTATATAACACGGCAGACTCTTATGTTGTGGGAAACTTTGTGGATACGAATGCGCTGGCTGCGGTCGGAGCATCTGCGTCCGTCATCAATATGTTGGTGGGATTTTTTATGGGACTTTCCGCCGGCGCCGGTGTTGTGATTTCGCAGTCATTCGGTGCAAAAAAGAAGGAAGAATTAAGTCAGGCGGTTCACAGTGCACTCTGGCTGACCGGTGTGCTCAGCATTCTTTTTACAGTTGTCGGAATTTCTGTGACAAGACCGCTTCTCAAAGCGATCGGAGTTCCGGAGGAGGTTCTTCCTCATTCAACGCTCTATCTGACGATCTATTTTGCAGGAATCACATTTGCACTCTTCTATAATATGGGAGCTGGAATCCTGCGTGCAGTCGGCGATTCGAGAAATCCTCTTATTTACTTGGCTGTGGCAAGTATCACAAATATCATTCTTGATTTTGTTCTTGTCTGCGGGGCAAAACTTGGAGTTGCGGGAGTCGCTCTTGGTACTCTGATTGCTCAGGCGTTCAGTTCGTTTCTCGTCATGCGTCAGCTTGTGTGTGCAAAAGAAGATTACCGGGTGGAGTGGAGAAAGATCCGCTTTCACAAGGCAGTGGTAAAGCGAATTGTCGAGATCGGTTTTCCGGCGGCTCTTCAGCAGAGTATCACGGCGTTTTCCAATGTCATTGTGCAGTCCTACATCAACAGTTTTGGAGCTGCGGCGATTGCGGGATATTCCACGACAATCCGAATCGATGGTTTCCTTCAGCTCGTGCTTCAGAGCTTCAATATGACAATCACGACGTTTGTGGGTCAGAATATCGGAGCGCGTCGGAGCGATCGAGTGAAGAAAGGCATTTTCTCAGCATGGCTGATGTGCTCGTCGGTGATTCTCGTCGGATGTTTCGTGATGAATTTAAAGGGCGAAGATCTTGTGCGCTTCTTTACAAGTGATGAAGCGGTTATTGCAAATGGTGGTGCGATGCTGCATCTCTTCTCTTATGCATACATTTCTCTGCCGGTTGTCCAGATTTTGAGTGGAGCGCTTCGTGGAGTTGGAAAGTCGAGCATTCCGATGTATTTCATGCTTGCAAGTTTTGTTGTGCTTCGTCAGATCTATCTGGCAATTTCAGTTCCGAGAACTCACAATCTGATGGTTGTGATGGCAGGATGGCCGATCACCTGGGTGATCTGTGCGATCGGAATGGCGATTTATTTCTTTAAGGTAGACTGGTTAAAGAGTGCCGAGGAGAAACTCGCAAAGCAGATCTAAAAAAAGCAATAGGAACGAAGAAAAAATAGGAACGAAGAAAAACAATAAGAATCATAAAG